>REDT01000294.1 GCA_007693295.1 Balneolaceae bacterium | reverse complement strand
ATTTATTTCGGATTGATCAATTTTCCGTGCCAAAACCAGGCAATGGCTCCAAGTAGTACAGCGCTCAGAATCCATGAGAGTCCTTCGCCCGGAAACATAGGGCTTACCAGCGACCCTGCATTGATTATGATGTAATAAATAGCGGCCATAAGGATGATGAGAGCTGTGTGGTGACGCAGAATGTAGATGTAGAAGATCAGAGCCACAAGACCTGCTGCGGTACCTGTTAATAAAAAGGAGGTTACACTCTCAACCGAACTTGCGGCAAAGACGAAACCGGCCAGGAAAAGAAGAGCTCCAAAAAGGAGTTGCCGTTTTTGCCAGCCGTTTGTCAGATGGTGAACGGAACCGAAAACAAGGATCAGTAACAGGATGGTTGAGATATACCCCATCATAGGGCTGAGAGTGCCTGCTATAAGAGGGATGGATGCACCGGCCATACCTATGTTCCCCATATTGGGCGCCGATTGAGGAACAAAACCCGAAAAGAGTGCGAAAAGTCCTACAACGGCCAGGATGGGAAAAACAGCGGCAGAAGCCAATTTACCGGGACTTTGCGACAGTTCGCCGGAAACAGGAAGATTCCAGCGATGAACCATACCTGCCAGTAAGCCAAACGCCATGCTTGCGATTACCCATCCCACTGCAGAGAAACCTATACTTGTCATAACCTGGGTAGTGTATGGCTGGGCGGTGGAAAAACCGACCTGGGTGATAGGCCACATATTGTATGTGCCAATAATCATGAGGAGAAGAATACCCCCTGAAAAAGTCAAAAATGCCCTCACACTAAACCGGCCTTTGGTCCATCTGACGATGGCGAAAATAATTCCTGCCAAAAAGATCAGAAGAGTGAGAATATTAGCAGCCATTTCAATTGTGTTAGGAATCGTGCGGCTGTCACGGTATTGCCTCGACCACTCCTCGGGAACATGAATAAACCTGTTGGTTCCCACTACCTCATCCCCGGCAATTCTAACACGTATACGCGCTTCGCCCTCATCCAGGGGATAGGCGAGGGTGTCTGCGTAGATCATCACCCAGTCGGTACGCTCCGGTAAGCTGGATGATTCGGCCGATACAAACCGAAGTGTTTCCGGGTCGAGGTTGTGTACTTCTGCAACGGTTTGGTCGGCAATCCGGCGCGCCTCTTCCTCCTCGATACTTGCCCCGGGCCTGTGCTCGGGCAGCATATGTCGAAAGGATTCAACACTGTCGCGCCTCGAAATAAAAACCCTGTACTCCTCGGCCCGCTCCTCTACCTCCGCTTCAAATGTTACGTAACGCACATACCATGATGGAAGGCTCAGGTAGCTGCCAAGCAGATCTTCGAAAGCTACCTGTCCGCCCTCCTGCCAGATAAAACGGTGGTCCATGCCGACGCCGCCAAACACCCGGCTGAATGCCTGCCAAGACTCATCCAGTTCAATATTTCGCTGAGCTAACTCACTCTCAGCAACCTGAACTGCGGCGGTTCGTGTAATCTCTACCGGAGGGGCGTCTTTGCTGAAATCTGTGACAAAAATCCACACCAGGAAACCAGCCAGCCCGACAGCGGCTGAAATTTTTAAAAATGCAGGAGTGAAGGCCGGGGTGGTTTCACGATCGATTAGTGGTTCCGGTTCAGTTATATGTTTTTCTTCTTCCGGCGTCCAAGCACCGTTGAGTACATTTTCAGGAACCTCATCCAACGATTTTGTTCGGAACCATTGAAAGAGGATAATCCAGAACGGCAGCAGGCCTAACAGGATGACCATAATCTGGCTTGTAATAATTCCGGGAGCTGAAATGGCAAAGATCGACAAGGAGAACCAGACTAAATTGTACCAGAAATGGATCAGGATGGCGGGGTAGAGTCCCAGGAACCAGAAAACCAAGCCGAACACAATGGAGGGAAAGATCAGTTCCAGTGTTCGGGCGTAAAAGGGCAGCTGGGGATATTCGGCATGTGCTGCTCCGAAAATCACCGCCTGAAGTGCAAAAGCTGCAACCACCCAAAGCATGGTTCTGCCATATCTTTGGCCAATAAGTACCGCCCCGGCAATCGGGATGGCGCGGAAGAGGGCTTCCTCCCAAAATGCGGCCTGCAGAGAAATGGCAAGCGCGGTTAACCCGGGGAAATATTCTGCAATTACGTCAGGGTTAAAGAGTGCCGAGGAGGGATACCACCAATCCAAAAAATTTGACGTGAAGTAGTAGGTTCCTGTTACATAGCTCAATTCAAAACCGACCAGCAGGAAGGCTGCGAAAGTGATGCCGAGCACCTGTTTTGAAGAGGCGGCACCCGGCGACCAGAGTTTCCAGAAGTTAATGTGATTTGGAAATGCCTTTCGCGTGAGCGATTCAGCCGCCATGAAAATAATGCTGAAAATAATGGCCATTCCGATAAAGGCCAGCACGGCCATGGACACCTGCATGATAACATGATTCTGGTAGGAGAGAGCGGTGTCGTAATTCATCCATTGGAGCGGCCAGGAATTAAACATGGCCAGCATGACGAGGAATGCAATAATGGAGCTGACCACAACCGGCTGCTTCCAAATTACATAGCGCTGTTTGAGCAGGTAAAAGAGGCCAAACCCGCAGCCAATCAATCCAAAAAGGATGATCATTGCGATGGTTGCCGCACTGGCAAGCGTACTATTCTGTGAGCGCAACTCCTCAAATCGACGATCGAAAGCTTCGGGTACACGAACAAAATGTGTTAACTCCGTAAATTTATCACCCCCAACCCCCAGCCTGAGCCGATACTCCGCATCACCAATTTTCTGGTCAGTACGCTCATATACAAATGTGTGGTCGAGCCGGCCTCCGGGACGCATATTTTCTGAGGATTCAACCAGTGTAAACTCTTCCAGGTTTACCTTCCAAAAATCACTTGCAGACTCTTCGGCAATGGCACGTGCCGAATCGGCCGAAATTTCGGCTCCAGGTTCATCCTCCGGCAGGGTTTCGGCAAAGCCCCAGGGATCACCCTGTGGCGTAAACCGGACAGTGGTTTCGTTGGCTTCCAGCTCCCTGAAAAACCTGACTCTCCAGGTGTAGGGCGAATAGAAATCACCGTCGAGCATCTCACGGAACGCATCGGCACCGCCGGCCTCCAGCTCAACGTAGTTCTGAACCCTGCTGTTCAGGTTGTAGGAGGCGGCAATGCGGTAATCTTCCGGCCCCAGGTTAAAGGTTTGAGCAATCTCCTCCGCACGTTCCATCGCCATCTGGCGATCCATGGTAATTTCGACCGTAACAACAGGGAATGCTTTTGGGAAGAAGTTCCAGGTGAAGATGACACAACCCAGTGCCAACAGGGTACAGATGATCCAGAAGAGTGGTTTTCTAAACATGATGGTGTTCCTACGTTTTAAGTGTTCGAAACCGCGGTAAAGGGGGCCGCACGTCCGGCCGGGGCAATTCTCAACATCTCCCTAATAAGTAAGAGCCGGAAAATAGAAATTCCTTACAAAAATTTATAAAATAAATTGAAACAGGTGGTTCTATGTAACTTTCTTGGGGATGAGAGGATAAGCGGCTTGCAGCCCTGAATGACGGAGAGTTTAAATAGATAGGAAAAAAAGAACGTTGGGAATAAGATTCACCTAAAGGGAGAAGATCAGGAAGAGGTGGAAGGTATACAGTGTCAACTATTAAACGGTTCCTGAGATTCAGGCTGTTTGGATAAGCCACTTCTTTTTCGCTCTTTCCATTTGCCAATCGCAAAGATAACCAGAGCTATAAAGCTGAAAAGCAGGGTTGTCTCTATCAGTTTTGAGATGAAGTTATCCCGTGTGAAATAGTAAAAAACGATGCAGATCAGATAGATACTGATGTTTGCTACGTGTGCATGCTTCATGGTTGGATACGGGTTGGTTTAATTTGAAGTATCTGCCATCAATTCTATGATTAACCCAGAACAAGACGCTTGAGGACCGGATAAACATAGTGTATGAAAATACTCAGCGAAACAAAGAAGAAAATTAGTATTAATATATATTTATAATCTTCTTTTTTAATCAGTAACAATGCCAGTGCCGGTGCAAAAAAGATGATCCAGAAGGGTGGTTTTCTAAACATGATGGTGTTCTTTCGGTTTAGATTTTTAAACAACGGTAAATTGAATCGGTTAGTTGACCGGGATGATTCTCATCTCCTCCCTATTAAGTAAGAGCCGGGAAACAGAAATTCCTTACAAAATATTTTGAAATAAATTGAAACAGTAGGTTCCTGGTATCTAATGGGAGATAATATTAGATAAGCGGGCTATGGCGTTGAGTAGTGGAGAGCATGAATATTGGGAGTAGTGAAACAGTTGTAATAGAAGATCGAGAATCCCAGGAAAGGAGAGTTGCCGGTTTTGGTTAAGCCCAATTCCAGTTCAAGGTTATGAACCAGACTAAATGTAAGCCGGCAATGCAAAAAAGTATATAGTTGACAGTATGATTAAAATTAAAAGGCCATTTATTAATACTTTTCTTCTTCTGTAAAATTTTTGATCAGGTCCATTCATTTTTCGCGCCAAAATGAAAGTTAAGGCTACTAAAAAAAGTATGATTAAAAGATAGATCAAACCGTGTTGGTAGTCGGGTGGGTACAGTATGTTCATAAATAATAATTTTGGTTCGAATGTAAAGTATGTAATCATTAGCCCCAATTTCACTTTTCAGGCAGTTTAAACACGTAAAGGGAGTTTTCCCGGTCGTTTACCAGGTAGAGCCGGCCTGCATTCGCATCCACCGCAATCCCTTCAAACTTATCGCCGCTGAGTGCATAGCCTCGAAGCGGGTTCAGGTCGGTGTCGGTGACCACAATTTTTTTTGAATCGTCACTGACAATCCAAAACTCCTGTTTTTCCTGAAAAAAGAAAAGCCCTGCCAGGTCACTCATATTGTAGGGCGGATTGAAGCTGACCGGCAGCGATCGATGCAGATTGAATTCCGAATCAAGTTCAATAAACATTCTTGGGTTCTTCTCATTGAGTATGAAAACATGATTATTTTCCGGATTCCATGCGATTCCCTCCAAACCGTCATTGAGGTTGGTGCTTTCTACCGGCACATCCACAATCTGCAAAACCTCTCCTTCCGTGGTTAGCTGAATGATCTGCCTGAGTTTCTCTTAGGCAACCCAAAGCGTGCTGTCGTTTGGGTTGATGGTGATTCCCTCTAAATCGTCGCCTTCGTAATCTGTGAGAACTTCCAGGATTTCACCGGTGAACCCGATTTTATAGATGTGTCCGCGCGGGTCGTCACTGACCGTCCATAAGAATTTACCGCTGATATCCAGCGTTAGCCCCGACGGATCGCGGATATTTAGGGGGTATCTGCTGATCAACTCAAGCTCCATGAGCTCTTCTGCTGGTGGGATGGCGGTAGTCTCACAATTCACAGTCAAAAACAGAGCTATGATGAATAAAAGAGTGGTTGGATAGTTCATGCCGATAATATCGTATAAATCTGAGTAATCTTATGAAATTAGAAATATCGAGAAGAGAGGTTTTCTAAACATGATGGTGTTCCTACGTTTTAAGTGTTCGAAACCGCGGTAAAGGGGGGCTCAGGTCCGGCTGGGGCAATTCTCAACTCCTCCCTAATAAGTAAGAGCCGAAAAATAGAGATTCCTTACAGAAATTATTGAAATTAATTAAAACATAATGATTCTGATATCTACCAGGAGATGGTTTCGATAGGGGTCAGGTTTTCAAATATATTTGGGCTTAACCAGCTCAAGGTATTTGCTGTGCTCTCTATAAATTTGAGCAATTATTTTTCAAGTTCTTTCTTTCTGTCCAAGGAAATTGGACAGAGCCAGAATAAACTACCCATCGGACATAGTCACTTAAATGGGCTATAAACAAGAACAAAAAATAATAGAACGATGGAAAATAAAAATAATCTAAACTGGAATTACAGTGAAATGAACCATGAGGAGCTTGTCTCTGTGAACGGTGGTACAAACTGGCCTCCACTTGGACCGATTAAGCCTGATACTATCAAAGATATTATTGACAGTATCATGGATGCACTCGGGTAATAAAAAAATCGGAGAAAGAGTTTTCCGTCCGAGGTGACTGAACGGAAGGTTCATAACTTATTACCAGCCAGATATGTTCTGGCAATCATCAATTACCATTAACTAAAAAAGGTGAGAAACATGGATAATTTAAAACTGGTCAATTTGCAGTATGAGGAATGCATAAAAACTAATGGAGGAGGGTTGTTAAATCCAAAAGGTGGCATACTCAATCTCGTTGCTAGAGCGAAAAAACTTATTGATGAGTGGAGTAATAATGATTAAGAAGCATGGGTGCTCAGTCCAAGGTAAGTGGACGGAATGGAGTTAAAATTGGTTTGAGAGTCAGTTTGAATCTGACATTAACATAAAATAAAAACAAGAGGTGAGTAAAATGATTGAATCAAGATTAATTGAGCTAAACAATAAAGAATTAGTGAAAACTAATGGTGGTTATATTATTGGTTTTTTCACAAATATCTTCACCGTTACTGATGCATTGGTAGCTTTTTTTGAAGGTGTGGAAGAAGGTCATCAGATGAGATGTAAATGTGAGGAGAATGATAATTAATAGGAGGATAAAAAATGAAAGAACTAACTAAATTTGAGCTAAAAAATATAAATGGAGGAGATAGTTTGAAAACCTTTTTTAGATGGTTGGGAAGAATCGCTTCAAGATTTGTTCCTTGCGAGTGTGAAGAGACGGGAATAAATTATGAAAATTATGAGGATTATGTATTACCGAATGATCCATTAATGTAATAATTAATTTTCTAAATTTGTCA
>REDT01000265.1 GCA_007693295.1 Balneolaceae bacterium | reverse complement strand
TGATAAGGAGAGACTCTTTTTCAAGTACACCGGAGATTCGGTCGAGATAGTGCTCCATCACCGGACTAAGGTAGGAGTTCACATCGGCAGTAACGGCACGCGGTACAATTTTAATTGAGGATGAAAGTTCAGAAGAGCAGGAGACGCGCTGAATACCGGCTTGCATAACGATCTCTTTAACCCGGCGTTCATGTTCCGGATTGAGATAGCTGTGCATCAGGCATATTGCTGCGGCCTCAAATCCCTTTCCGGCTTCATCTATTCGCTCTTTCAGCAGGGTCCAGTCCGGCTCTTTGATTACACTCCCCTTAGCATCTATTCGGGCGGGTACTTCCACAATAGTGTGATAAAAGGGCTCGGGTTTGATGATGTTGAGCGAAAAAAGTTCGGGCCGCTGCTGGTTTCGGATGTGCAGCAGGTCTTTAAAACCCTCCGTAATTAAAAAAAGAGTTTTACCGCCACGCCGCTCCAACAGGGCGTTGGTTCCTTTGGTGGTTGAAAGCCTCATGTTGAGGAGTGGAAATTTTTCCCCGATGCGGGTTTTGGTAATGAGCCTTGCTGCAAAAACGGGAGCCTCTTCCGGGCTCTGAATTTCAAATGGGTGTTCACCTTCGGGGAGCCTGTCGAATCTTCCTTTTAATGTAACTGATGAGGAGCTGCTGATGTAACTCTCGATTGTAAAAACCTGATCAGGCCGGGATAAGAATGAAAAGCGGTATCCGCTGAAAAAATCATCAGGGAAAGTTTCTCCTATAATTATCTTAACGTCAATTTGAGAGGAATGAACTTCAGCTACGCCTCGCAGGGCGCTGCTGCTTAATACCTTTCTGCGCAGAATATTTCCTTCCGGAGTTTCAGCTATGCAATCGGTAAACGTTCCGCCGGTGTCGATATATAGGTTGTAACCGTTTGTTCTTTTTAAATGACTCATGAGTAACTTTTTTCAAAAAAAAGGTTCAGTGTTGACTATCCGGGTTAATACATCATCCGCTTCTCGGTAAATATAGATACCTGCGTTTTACCAAGCATTCAGGAACGTTTGATGGCCTTACGCAGAAAATCACCTAGAAAACATAGCCTTGCCCATACAAAGCGAATCTCTATGGCACACAAATCAACACAACATAGAACTAAAAAAATTGATTACATGTATATTATCATAATGCTGAAAGCTAGTCTCGGATAGAAAATACCTTTTTAGCAGATAATTTTTTTATCAATAGAACTATTCGTTTCTTTGTTAGCTTATGAATGGTTTGAGCCATTATCGAAAAGAATCATTTATCTGAATGAACGAAAGATTTAATTTCCCTATACCTTTTGAAGATCCGGTGCTGATATTTGCACTCGTGATGCTCATAATACTGCTGGCTCCTATGCTGTTTAAGAAAATTAGGATTCCCGGTATTGTGGGCCTGATTCTCGCCGGAGCCTTGGTTGGTCCGAGTATTCTTGGGTTGTTGGAGAGGGATTTTACGATTGAACTGCTCGGCACGGTTGGCCTGCTATACCTCATGTTTATGGCGGGCTTATCTCTCGATTTGAATCGATTCGAGAAGTTGCGCAACAGAAGTATTGGATTTGGTTCAATTTCGTATGTGTTACCTGCAGCTGGGGCCTACTATATTGGGATTCATTACCTCGATTATTCTATAGCCACCTCGCTGCTTTTAGGTGCTATTGTGGGCTCGCACACACTGTTGGCCTATCCAATTGTGGAGAAATTGGGTATCACCAAAAATACCGCTGTAACCATGTCGATGGGGGGTACACTGGTTACGGATACGCTATCTCTTGGAATTCTTGCTATTGTTGCCGGTACAGTTGGTGATGCCGGCGGAACCGGCTACTGGGTGGGTTTTGCAACATCGGTAATTCTATTTCTTGTCGCAGCAGTCATTATTTTGCCAAGGCTGGGAAGGTGGTTTTTCAGAAATGTCAAGTATGAGAACAACATCGACTTTGTGTTTATGGTAGCGGTGCTGTTTACAACGGCTTACCTTGCCGAGTTAGCAGGCCTGGCTTCCATTATCGGGGCTTTTATAGCCGGAATTTTACTGAATCGCCTGGTACCGCAAAGCAGTACGCTAATGAGCCGTATCCAGTTTGTGGGAAATGCCCTCTTTATTCCCTTCTTTTTGATATCTGTGGGTATGCTTGTGGATGTGAATGTTCTGGCAAGCTATGACGTATGGGAGAAGGCGATCGCTTTTACATTAATTGTATTTGCAGGAAAAGGGCTGGCCGCTCTGGTAATTCGCTACATGTTTAAGTACACGAAAGAAGAGGGGTTTGTTGTTTATGGGCTCACAACACCGCAATCTGCTGCAACACTTGCTGTAACACTTTTGGGATTTGAGCTGGGATTTTTTGACCAGGTAGCCGTAAATGCGGTTGTTATTCTCATTCTTTTCTCCTGTCTGCTTGGCCCATGGCTTGTTGAGAAATATGGAAGGGCAGTGGCATCGCAGGAGGATGAGAAACCCTACAGCCCGGCTGATGCCCCTCAACGAATACTGGTACCACTGGCAAATCCTGAAACATCTGATGCGTTAATGGATATCGCTTTTATGGTGAGGGATGAAAAATCGGGCCAGCCGATATATCCCTTAACAGTAGCCCGGGATGGTTCTGATGTTGAGGGCAATGTGGCCAGGGGAGAAAAAATGCTGAGTCATGCCGTAATTCATGCCGCATCAGCCGAAGTACAGGTAAATCCTATTACACGAATTGATCTGAACATTGCGCGTGGAATTGCCAGGGCAGTGGAAGAGGAGAGGATCAGTAATATAATCATTGGCTGGAACGGTGAAGTATCTGCCAGAAGAAGAATTTTTGGAAGTGTATTGGACCAGCTGCTGGATGAAGTGGATGAAATGGTGATGGTTTGTAAAATTGAAAAACCTGTAAATACCTTTGGCCGGCTGGTTGTGGCTGTACCTCCATTTGCAGCCTTGGAGATTGGATTTACAGGAACCATTCGTTCACTTAAGCTGATGGCAGAACAGATGGGCTTAGAAATGATTGTGGTTTCGACCGACGAAAGAGACCCCTATGTAAGAAAGGCCATCAACAAAGTAAAACCGGATATCGATGTCGAGTATCGAACTATTAATCTTTGGTCGGAAATTCCAACCTGGCTCGAAGAAAATAATAGCGAAGACGACCTGTTCGTTTTAGTGAGTTCGCGTGAAGGAAATCTTTCATGGCGACCCGGCCTTGACAGGCTTCCAAGAGTTATCTCCCAAAAATACCCCGATCTCAGCTTTATTACCACCTACTCTTCAGAAGTAGAGTCAGAGGCCGATCAGGGCATGGGCTATCAACAAAATCTGGAAATTTTAAACCAGGAAAGAATATTGGTTGATTTAAAGGGTGACGACATCCGGCCTGTTCTTACTGAAATGATATCCGATGACGATGCATTCGAGCATATTGCCTCTGAAAGAATTGTTAAACGGCTTCTCGAAAACTCATCGGGATATACACCCGAGGTTATGCCAGGTGTTATTCTCTATGATTCACATACTTCTAAAGTAGAGGAGCAGGTCTTGTTTGTGGGCATTTCAAAAGAAGGCATAAATATTGAACAGACGGCTAACCGGGTTTATATTATTCTGCTTCTTTTAAGCCCGAAAGATTTTAAAGTACAAGATCATTTGAAAATGCTTAACCGGATAACAAAACTGGTGCGATCAAATGAGGAGATCGAAAAATTGAGAAAAGCAAAATCTCCTAAAGATGTGTTAAAAATCCTCTTAAAACCAAGGTTGTAGCTTCATATAAAATAGGTGTTTGATTTTATATCCAAAAAAGTTGGCACTCTTTCTTTGGCACGGCTTAGTAGCGTTTGCGTCCACCATACTGCATGTGAATGTTCTGCACAAAACCGCCATAGTTAATTTGAGCGCTCTTTGGTATTGATATATGGAAAATCCGCTTCCGGATAGCCGATATGATAGCCCCGGACGGCCAATTCGGGGTCAGATTCACAGTATTCCGGCAAGTGCCTGCCTACGCACGAATGATCTTATAGCATCGTGAGCCTGCTTCCAAGAGATCTCTTATATGTTTTTTAGGGAAGAATTATATCATTGATTCAAACGCACAAATATGTTAATATGCTTATATGCGAACAACAATCGACATACCTGACGAACTGATGAAAGAGGCCAAAAAAAAGGCGATCGAAGAGGGCATTACTCTAAAAGAGCTCTTCACCCGCACTCTCGAGAAAGAGCTTTCCGGAGGTGTGCCTGCCCAAACCGCCCCCTGGAAACAGCTTCACGGGAAGGGGTCTGCAGAAGCACTTCAGCCCGAAGATTCCGGTTTTGAGGGTTATTCCGGTCCCGATTGGAATCATTCGGTGCAGGTTAATGAACCTGAAGATTGATGGTGCTTCTGGATACCCACATTTGGCTCTGGTGGCTATTAGGGGATGGAAATCTGAACGAGAAGCAGAGAAGATCCCTCGATCAATTGGCATCTAAAAACAGACTCTCCATTTCCTGGATCTCCATTTGGGAAACGGAGATGCTCGAAAGAAAGGGAAGGATTCAGCTTTTACCCGATTTTCCAAGCTGGATAAAGGTTGCAACCAAACAGGGTGTCATCTCTGTATTACCTGTAGATGTTGAACTGGTTATAGCACAACGTCAGCTTCCCGAAACGTTTCACAGTGATCCCGCTGATCGGTTAATAGCAGCCACTTCTATATTATCGGGTTACCCTCTCTATACCCACGATCAAAGAATTCGGGATTCAGGCATTTGTAAAATTTGGGATGAAAGCAGTTGAGCTACTCCAGTGGTATGCATACAACCTGACAGCACCAACCGGATCTGTCAGCGTTGTGTTCAGGCGCAAAATTCAGGACCTGTCAGCGTGCGTAGCTCCTGACAGCGTCCGGTTTCAGGGCACAAATCGACGCTGACATCCCGAAGCATCGGGACGGAAAAGCGCCGGGAATGCTGTCAGGTCGGGAAGTTGAATCAATTAAAACTTCTCTAAAATCTCTTCAAAGGAGAGAGAACTCTCCTCGCTCTCTTTCATATTCCGGAAGGTGAATTTACCCTCGGTCAATTCATTTTCACCGACAATAATGGCATAGTGCGCATTCTCCCGATTGGCGTCTTTCATCTGTGCTTTCATGGAGCGGCCCATGTAGTCCATGGTGGCAGAAACCCCCTTTTCGCGCAGTTTCGGCAACTGTGACAATCCCCATTTTCGCGCTGCATCACCAAGTGTAACGATATACACATCCACCACTTTTTCCGATCCAAGCTGAATACCCAGCTCTTCACAGGCGATAAAGAGGCGTTCCATTCCGGCAGCAAATCCGACAGCGGGGGTGGGCTGGCCACCTATCTCCTGCACCAGCAGGTCGTAACGTCCGCCGCCCGCTAAGGCATCCTGTGCCCCGAGGTCAGGGCTGATCAGCTCAAATGCAGTTTGTGTATAGTAATCCATTCCGCGAACCAGGTAGGGATCTTCCTCGAACGGGATCTCCAAATCGGTTAGGTACTCTTTTACTTTTGAATAGTGCTTAATGGATTCTTCATTCAGATAATCCGTAATTACAGGTGCATTTTCGATAAAAGGTTTGTCTTCTTCTTCTTTTGAGTCCAGAATTCGCAGTGGATTCTTCTCATAACGCTTTTTTGAAATCTCACTCAGCTTTTCGTAATTGGGTTTCAGGTGGGCTTTCAGGGCTTCCTTATACTTTTCACGGCTCTCAGGGTCCCCAATAGAGTTCAGCTTCAACGTGGTATTATTGATCCCGATCTTGTTGTATATGTGAATCATAAATGCAATCACCTCCACATCGGCAACGGCGTCGCTGCTTCCCAGTACTTCCACGCCAAACTGGTGGAACTGACGCTGGCGTCCCTTCTGAGGCCGTTCAGCCCGGAACATCGGCCCGATATAATAGAGTTTTTGGGAGCCGCCACGCTGATCGAGGTGATTCTCAACGTAAGCCCTAACCACAGGTGCAGTCAGTTCAGGACGCAATACATAATTATCCTCCCCGCGGCTGAATGCAAAGATCTCTTTGGATACGATATCTGTTAACTGCCCCAATCCACGCACAATCAATTCGGTTTGCTCCATGATCGGTGTGCGAATCTCCTCGAAGTTGAATTTCTCAGCTTCTGTCCGGATCAGGTTTTCAAGATATTGCCATTTACGAACATCATCGGGAAGAATGTCCACCATTCCGGGGTGAGTGGTGTATTTGGGTTGAGCCATTATCAGTTATGGGTGTGTCTGTTATTCGAAAATTTATGAATGGCAAAGATACGTGTGTTTTTGGAAAGATAGTATTGAGTATTGAGATGTCAGTCGAAAACTGTCAGTCGCAAGATTCAGGACCTGTCAGCGTGCGAAGCTCCTGACAGCGTCCGGTTTTAGGGCAAAAATCGACGCTGATCCCGATTGCTCCTATCGAGTGGACACATTTTTTAAAAATTTACAAATTGGCGGGCAGAAGTAGCGTCGCACTATTCCGTGACTAGTTGCCCGCCAATCCTCCTAAAAAAATGCCTTGTCTTGTCGAGCAACTAATTTTGCCCAAAAGCCTGCTCTTCGAAGTTTTAACGTAGTTGAGCAGGGCAACACCATTTAAAAGGTGACAGTATAAAAGTCCCCTCTTGCCATCGGCATCCCTGCGGGGCGAGAGGGGATTGCCCCGTAGGGATCCCTTCGGGAAGGGGTGTGTCCGTGAAGGGAGAATCGTTGATTTTAGCCCAAAAAACGCCATTTATAAAAATCTGTCACTGGTAGCTCCTAATTTTGCCCAAATGCGGGGCAACACTATTTAAAAAGTGACAGAAAGTTGCTACCATCCGATATATAAAAAGCAGCTCACCCTTGCACG
>REDT01000186.1 GCA_007693295.1 Balneolaceae bacterium | reverse complement strand
GATTTCACGAGATTTGATAAAAGCATCTATCTCATCTTTATGTGAGTTGATATGAGTCATTACCCTACGTTCTCTCAGGCTTCTAATCCTCTCAAGGTCGTTATCGCCTATCTGAACATAATATGCGACGTCGGATTGGTAGACGTCATGTCTTGTGGCAGAGTTGTAAACGGGAACATCACGCTGATAATTTGTGAAGTGCCTGGCGAATAATTTGAGATTGTCATCAATTATAATTTGCACAAAGTCATTTTTGGATAGTCTGCTGGCTTCGTACCCTCTTTTGAATTTGTGGGTAGCATTGTCGATATATAATTCAAATGATTTTACAGAGTTGCTATCTACGGAATATGCGATATCACCATCAAGAAATTCCAGGCTCTGGTCATTAGAATTGTACCGCAGAGGCATGAGTTTTGTGGTTCTGCCATTAAATAATTCAAAAACCCCATCGTGAAAATCTTCAAATAAATAGGGAGTTCCTGTTGTATTAACTGACTGATGTTGGGGCATTTGATTTGAGTCGAGTAGCCTTCGAACCTCGTCAGCTGAAATTTCGGAAGATGTCTGCCCCTGTGCAAAAGCTTGGGGTGGTAAAGTGAGAATTAAGATCAGAAGAGGTAAAAGGGGAAAAATTAATATTCTCATAATAACAGGACTTTTTTAGAAAAATAGAACTTAATAAACACTCTGATGGCTTTGTGAATAGTCTCCGAACATAATAGAAAAAGAAATCCAGTTATATAAAGAGGTTTTTGTAAAAATTTATTTCGGTTTGTGCTGAAGGTTTCTCTCTCGACAGGTATATTGCATCAGAAAATATACCTGGTTCATTTTAATTTAGTTGTAGCGTATGTATTTGATTTTCGATACCGAAACCACCGGCCTCCCCCAGAATTATTCAGCACCGCTTACCGATTTTGATAACTGGCCACGATGCGTACAGCTGGCCTGGCAGGTACACGATAAAGCAGGAAAACTTATTTCAAAGGGCGATTATATCGTCAAGCCCGATGGGTTTACCATTCCCTTTAACTCTGAAAAGGTACACGGTATATCAACTGAACGGGCCCATAAAGAAGGTATTCCGCTCAATGAGGTCATGGATATCTTTAGCCGCGATCTGGAGAAATGCACATTTGTGGTTGGGCACAATCTGGAGTTTGATCTCAATATAATGGGGTCGGAATATCTGAGGATGGAGCGGGAGAACCCGTTGCCGAAAAAAATTGCAATCGACACCAAGGATGAGTCAACAGAGTACTGCGCCCTTCCCGGCGGCCGCGGGCGGTACAAGTGGCCAACACTGGCTGAACTTCATTACAAGCTTTTTGAAATCGGGTTTGAAGAGGCCCACAATGCCGCTGCCGATGTGGATGCAACTGCACGCGCATTTTTAGAACTGGTCAGGATCGGGGTAATCCGTCCGCAAATTCCAACCGAACCGGGCCAGCCGCCGGTTAACCCAACCGAACTGATCGATACATCCCACTATATGCCCAAAGTGGAAAAGCTTCGAAAGCGTGGGGTAACCGGAGAGGAGGACGAGAAAAAATCCACGATTGATCTGCCAAAGGAGGCTGCCGGAGTGAAGGTGGATTCCCCCTTTATACATCTTCACAACCACTCAAAGTACTCTGTACTTCAGGCCGCAAGTGGTGTTAAAGACCTGGTCAAAAAGGCTAAGAAAGATGGCATGTCTGCGGTGGCGCTCACCGATCTGGGGAATATGTTTGGTACGTTTCATTTTGTGAAGGCGGCCAACAGTGAGGGTATTAAACCGATAATAGGGCTCGAGGCATATTTTGTAGAAGACCGGCATCAAAAGAAATTTACCCGCGACCATAAAGACAAAAGATATCAGCAGATCTTTTTTGCAAAAAACATGGAGGGTTACCGAAACCTGGCTGAAATGTGCTCGCTGGGCCATATAGAAGGATATTACTACAAATTCCCGAGGATTGACCGGGAACTGGTACAGAGATACAGGGAGGGATTGATCGCAACCACCGGCGGTCTGTCCGGAGAAATACCCGATATGATCTTGAATCGCGGAGAAGAGGTGGCCGAAGAGGCGTTAAAGTGGTGGCATGATCTGTTTGGCGAGGACATGTACATCGAGCTGATGCGGCATGGTCTTGAAGAGGAAGAGCGGGTCAACAGCGTATTGCTGAAGTTTGCAGGGAAGTACGGAATCAAAGTGATTGCAACCAACAACACCTTTTATCTGGATAAGAAAGATTCAAAGGCTCACGATGCCCTTATCTGTATCGACAATAACGACTCTATTTCGACCCCCATAGGAAAGGGGCGCGAGAAGAGGTTTGGCTTCCCAAACGATGAGTTCTATTTCAAGACTCAGGAGGAGATGAAAGCTCTTTTTGCCGATCTCCCCGAAGCCATCTCAAACACGAAAGAGCTTAGTGATAAAATTGAGGATATCCGGCTGGAAAGGGATGTGATTCTCCCCAATTTTGGCCTGCCGGAAGGCTTTGAAACCGAAGATGACTACCTGCGCCACCTCACTCTGGAAGGTGCAAAAGCGAAGTATGATGAGGTGAGCGATGAGGTGGTTGACCGAATTGATCATGAGCTCAATATTATCAAAACAATGGGTTTTGCCGGCTACTTCCTCATTGTTCAGGATTTTATTGCCGCAGCTAAGGAGATGGGTGTTTACGTGGGTCCGGGTCGCGGATCTGCAGCCGGCTCTGTGGTTGCTTACTGCACAGGCATCACCAATATCGATCCGCTTAAGTACGATCTGCTCTTTGAGAGGTTTTTGAACCCCGAGCGTGTGTCGATGCCGGATATCGATATCGATTTTGATGACGACGGCCGGCAGCGGGTAATCGACTATGTGGTAGACAAATACGGTAAAGACCAGGTTGCGCATATTATCACCTTTGGTACCATGGCCGCTCGATCTTCGGTGCGCGACGTTGCCCGGGTTCTCGATCTGCCGCTCTCAGATGCCGACCGCATTGCCAAGCTTGTACCTGAAACGATCGGTATCTCCCTTGAGAATGCTTTTAAGGAGGTTAAAGAGCTGAAGGAGATCAAGGAGTCGGATTCGCTGGAAGGGCGCACGCTCCAGATGGCAGAAACGCTGGAAGGATCTGTTCGTAACACGGGAATTCATGCCGCAGGCGTGATTATTGCACCCGATAAGCTTACCAATTACATCCCGATATGCACCGCTAAGGATGCTGAACTCTATGTGACACAGTTCGACGGCAAGGTGATTGAAGACGCCGGTATGCTGAAAATGGATTTCCTGGGCCTTAAAACCCTCTCCATCTTAAAAACAGCCATTCAGTTTGTGAAAGAGAATCACGGCAATGAGTACAACCTGGATGATATTCCTCTCGATGATGAAAAGACGTTCGAGATGTATCAAAAGGGGGCAACGGTTGGGATTTTCCAGTTTGAGTCGGACGGGATGCGCAAGTACCTGAAGCAGCTTAAACCGACCAGCATCAACGATTTGATTGCTATGAATGCGCTCTACCGGCCCGGTCCAATGCAGTTTATCCCCGACTATATCAAAAGGAAACATGGTGAAGAGGAGGTGATATACGACCATGACGACCTGCTCGACATACTGGAGCCGACCTTTGGGATCATGATCTACCAGGAGCAGATTATGATGGTGGCGCAGCGAATGGGCGGCTATACACTCGGTGAAGCGGATGTGCTTCGAAGAATAATGGGTAAAAAGCAGCCTGAGCTGCTGCCACCCGAGGAGGAGAAATTCGTAAATCAGGCCGTTGAAAAGGGATACGATAAGAAAACCGCCAAGAGCGTTTTTGACAAGATGGCTATGTTTGCGGGCTATGGATTCAACAAATCCCACTCGGCTGCTTATTCGGTAGTGGCCTATCACACCATGTATTTCAAAGCCAATTATTCGGCGGAGTACATGGCGGCGGTTTTGAGCCACAACATGGGGGATATCAAGAAGGTGAGCTTCTTTATTGAGGAGTGCCAGCGTATCGGTATTCCGGTTGACCCTCCCAACATCAACTCTGCCGAAGGAAAATTTGTGGCAAAAAACGGCAGAGTGCAATACGGCATGTCGGCCATTAAAGGTGTTGGATCAGCGGCGATTGAACAGATCGTAAAAGAGAGAAATGAGAAAGGACATTTCAAAAACATATTTGAATTTTCTGCCCGGATCGACACGCGCATCTGCAACAAAAAAACCATTGAAAGCCTTGCACAGGCAGGTGCCTTTGATACACTGCATCAAAACCGGGCTCAGCTTTTGGCAAGTATCGAAGATGTACTTAGCTATGCCTCCAGAAAGCAGGAGGAGGAGCGACTGAACCAGGTGAGTCTGTTTGGGGGAGATGCAGGAAGCGGTGGTATGAGCAGCGAGCCAAACCTTCGTGATTGTCCGCCCTGGACCAATATTGAGCGGCTCAATAAGGAGCGGGAACTGATCGGCTTCTACCTGAGCGGCCATCCGCTCGACAAATTCAGGGAAGACACCAGGCTGTTTGCCAGCCACAATCTGTCGGAGGAAGTACTGGCAAGACTGAATGATCGCGAACCGATTAAAATTATCGGTATTATCACGGCTGTAAAACGGATTTCAGATAAAAAGGGACGGCCAATGGCCTTTGCCCAGATTGAAGACCTGAATGGCAGTGCTGAGGCTTTGATCTTCAGTGATGTGTATGATCGACACCAGGGCCTGATTGCTCCCGATACGGTCGTGATGCTGGAGGGGAGCATCTCCAAAAGAGATGAGCCACCCAAGATTATTGCTAATTCAATGGAACGTGTCGAAAATCTCAGAGAGAAGTTTCAGTCGCAGCTGCAGCTGAAGCTAAAGCTTAAAACATCCGAACTCTCCAAAGAAGATTTGCATCAGATGGCTACACTTTTCAGTATCCATAAAGGTGAAACACCGGTTAAGCTTGTGGTAAGCAGCATGGAGGCAAAAGCTCCGCTAAATATGAATATTCGCAAATTTGTTGTGGAGCCCAGTAATGAACTTTTATCGGGCCTCAGAAATATAATCGGAAAAGAGTGCGTTAATTTGAGTAGAAACAAGACGGTTTAATATCAAAGTTTATAATCATTGGCAATGGATTCAATAACAAAATGATATATGCAGGTGGTGAAATAAAGCCTGATATTGTCAATCAAACATTAAAAAAGAATTCGAAAATTATGAGTAAACCATTAGAATTAACTGACACGAACTTTTCCGATGAAGTAGAATCTTCAGATCAACCCGTACTGGTTGATTTCTGGGCAGAGTGGTGTGGTCCTTGCAGAATGATCGGCCCTATTGTTGAGGAACTTGCCGGAGAGTATGAAGGCAAGGCGAAAATTGGAAAAGTAAATGTTGATACCAACCCGGAAGTCTCCGTCAAATATGGCATTCGGAGTATTCCGGCCCTTTTGATTTTCAAAAATGGAGAAGTGGTTGACCAAATTATTGGTGCAGTTCCCAAAACCCAGATCAAGAAGCAACTGGATGCACAGTTAGCCTAATTACGGCATAAGTCATTCTCTAGAAGGCGGTTCCTATACAGGTGCCGCCTTTTTTTTTACAACAACATTTTACATAATAGGTACTAACAGGTAAGAACTATTTTTTAATTTGACCGTTACTTTTAGGTCAATATTTTACTGTATTATTATTTATGGGAAAAGTTACCAAACGTATTATCACATTCACGGTTCTGATTCTGATTTTTGGCGCGCTTGCGTATCCAAAAGTAAAGCCGCTTTTCAGTTCACCGTCCGATGCTAATCAATCGAGCAGCAGAAGCAGTTCAATGCTTCAGGTGGAAGCTGTTCAGATTGAGCATGAGTCAATCGAGGACAGGATTTTCTCAAGCGGTACCGTTCAGGCAAACGAAGTGGTAGAGCTGAGCTCAGAATCTTCCGGCTTGATTACGAATATCTATTTTCAGGAGGGCAGGGAGGTAAATAGGGGTGATTTACTGGTCAAAATTAATGACAGTGAACTTCAGGCTCAAAAACAGCGGGCTACATTCCGCCTAAATCTGGCAGAACAGCGCGAGGGCCGTCAAAAGAGATTGCTGGAGCGCGGTGGAATCAGCCAGGACGATTATGATGCTACCCTCAATGAAGTGAATGTGCTTCGCTCTGAACTACAGCTCATTGATGCTCAAATCGCTCAGACAGAGGTGCGGGCTCCTTTTTCCGGATTGATTGGTCTCAAATATATCAGTTCAGGAAGCTATATTACGCCCGGCACCCGAATTGCATCCCTGCAGGAGGTAGACCCGGTGAAAATCGATTTTTCAATTCCTGAAAGATTTATACCCCGGGTTGATGTGGGTGACAGAATAAATTTTACGGTTCAGGGCGTCGACTCTACGTTTACGGGTGAGGTTTACGCTATAGAACCGCGCGTAGATACGCAAACACGAACGCTTCAGATACGAGCCATCAGCGGTAACAGAGATCAGCTGCTCTACCCGGGGGCATTTGCCAATATTGTTCTGATTCTGGATCAAATTGATGATGCGATCATGGTGCCGACAATCTCTATTGTGCCTGAATTGAATGCGCAGAAAGTTTACCTGGTTCGCAATGGAAAAGTTGTGGAGTCAAGGGTTCGAACCGGAATTCGAACAAGTGAGAAGGTTCAGGTAGTCGACGGAGTTGCAGTAGGCGACACTGTTCTCACTACCGGACTTCTTCAGGTTAGGCCAGGTATGGATGTGGAAATTACGGATCTGAAAAAAGCTACTGAATTATGAGCCGAATCTCCTCTCTTAGTATTCGAAGGCCGGTTTTGGCTTCTGTAATGTCGATTGTGATTGTCCTGTTTGGTGTGATTTCGTTCTTCTACCTGGGCGTTCGTGAGTACCCTTCAGTAGATGCCCCGATAGTTACCGTAAGTACAAGCTATGTGGGGGCCAATGCGGATGTAATTGAGTCGCAGATAACGGAACCGCTCGAAGAGTCAGTAAACGGGATTGCAGGCATTCGAACTATCACATCTGTTAGCAGGGACGGCCAAAGCACAATTACAGTAGAGTTTGATCTTGAGGTTGATTTGGAGGCAGCTTCAAACGATGTTCGAGATCGGGTTTCAAGAGCTCAGCGTAATTTGCCGCCCGACGCAAACCCACCAACGATTACCAAGGCAGATGCCGACTCTTCACCCATTGTGTTTTTGAATGTGAACAGCGACCGGCGCAATTTGCTCGATTTGACCGCTATTGCCGAGAATATTTTTAAGGAGCAGCTTCAGACCATACCCGGTGTAAGTGAAATCAGAATCTGGGGTTCACGGCAATACTCCATGCGCCTGTGGCTCGATCCGCTAAAATTGGCTGCATACCGGCTTACACCACTTGATATCCTGCAGGCACTGGATCGGGAGAATGTAGAACTTCCATCCGGCAGAATCGAGGGAATGGTAACGGAACTTTCTGTTCGAACCATGGGGCGCTTAAGCACGGCAGAGGAGTTCAATGAATTGATTATCAGCGAGGATGATGGAAGAAAGATTCGTTTTGGTGATATCGGCTACGCAGAACTGGGAGCTCAAAATCAGCGAACGGTTTTAAAAAGAGATGGTATTCCCATGGTTGGAGTTGTTGT
The DNA here is from genome assembly GCA_007693295.1 of Balneolaceae bacterium. Lineage (GTDB taxonomy): Bacteria > Bacteroidota > Rhodothermia > Balneolales > Balneolaceae > Rhodohalobacter. The sequence goes on along the minus strand of REDT01000186.1, from coordinate 21,000 downwards.
AATTCCGCTTCCGGGTTCCAATCAGCTAAGTATAGCTGAAGAGTTTTTTCAACGCCTGGAACGTATAGAGCGAGATCTTCCCGAAGATATCAACCTTGCTGTCGGGTTTAACACAACCGAATATATTCAACAGTCGGTAAATGAAGTTCAACAAACTGTTTTTATAGCGCTGGCACTCGTTATTGCAGTTATCTTTCTCTTCTTAAGAGACTGGCGAACCACACTGATACCGATTATTGTAATTCCAATCGCACTGATTGGCGCATTTTTTATAATGTATGTTGCCGGATTCTCTATTAATGTATTAACGATGCTGGCTATCGTTCTGGCAATTGGTCTTGTAGTGGATGATGCCATAGTTGTATTGGAAAATATCTACGCTAAAATGGAGCAGGGTCTATCCGCCATTGAAGCGGGTATTTTGGGGTCTAAAGAGATTTTCTTCGCGGTTGTGGCCACTTCACTTGCTCTCGTTTCTGTGTTTATGCCCATCCTGTTTTTAGGCGGAACAACCGGCCGCTTATTCCGGGAATTCGGTGTTGTGATAGCCGGAGCGGTTATCATATCATCCTTTGTTGCATTGACGCTCACACCCATGCTTGCTACAAAAATTCTCTCGAGGGGTGCTGAGAAGAACCGATTTTACATGATGACTGAACCCTTTTTCGTTTGGCTGAATAACATTTATAAATCTTCCCTGGATTCCTTTATGAAGGTTCGCTGGATGGCTTTTGTTGTTTTAGGAGTATCGGCCGGCATAATTGTACTGCTGTATGTAAATATTCCGCAAGAGCTCGCACCCATGGAAGATCGGGGCCAAATGCGGATATCAGCCACTGCCCCTGAGGGTGCCTCTTTTGAGTACATGGATAACTATGTTGACCGGATGATAGAAGCTATCCGGGATGATGTGCCTGAACTTTATGCCATAAATACGGTAACTTCACCCGGATTTGGTGCTGCCGGCTCTGTAAACTCAGCTATTGGATTCCTCTCACTTGTCGACAAAAGCGAAAGAGACAGGTCGCAGCAGGAGATAGCAGATCAGTTAACCGGTGTTTTGGGGAATCTGAGCGGTGCGCAGACTTTTGTCTCTCAGCCGCAATCTATAGGTGGGCGCAGAGGCGGCTTGCCGGTACAGTTTGTGCTTCAGGCGCAAAATCTGCAGCAGCTTGAAGAGGTTATACCTGATTTTCTGGATGCTGCTAACAGTCACGATGCGTTCTCATTTGCTGATGTGAATCTAAAGTTCAATCAGCCCGAAATACAGGTGGAGATAGACCGTAACCGGGCCAGGTCGCTGGGGATTTCAGTTAGAGATATTGCACAAACGCTTCAACTCTCGCTGTCAGGCAGCCGATTTGGCTTCTTCATTATGGATGGAAAACAGTATGAGGTAATTGGGCAGATGGAGCGTCAGTTTCGAAATGAACCGGTGGATCTTCGCACCATTTATGTTCGAAACAATCGTAATGAACTGATTCAGCTCGATAATCTTATAACGCTAAGCGAATCAAGCGCCCCGCCTCAGCTATTTCGGTTTAATCGCTTTAGCTCGGCAACAATCTCCGCCGGACTTGCCCCGGGATACACCATTGGTGACGGCATTGATGCCATGAACGAAATTGCTGCGGGTATTTTGCCTGAAACCATTATAACGGATCTTGCCGGGCCGTCGCGCGATTTTGCAGAGAGTGCGGCCAGTCTAATGTTTATCTTTATCCTTGCATTGATACTCATATACCTGGTGCTTGCAGCCCAGTTCGAAAGCTTTCGGGATCCGTTTATTATTCTCTTTACCGTTCCTTTGGCAATTATGGGTACTCTCGTAACACTATGGTATTTCAATCAAACCCTGAATATTTTTAGTCAGATTGGCGCCATTATGCTGATCGGTTTGATAGCGAAAAATGGAATTTTAATTGTTGAATTTGCCAACCAGCGTCAGGAACAGGGCATGTCGGTAATGGATTCTATAATGGATGCTGCTGCAGTACGTTTTCGCCCAATTTTAATGACTTCGATCTCAACAATACTTGGAATTCTGCCCATCGCACTTGCTCTTGGTGCCGGCGCCGAAAGCCGCACCTCAATGGGTGTTGCCGTAATAGGCGGTTTGTTGATTGGCAGCTTCTTAACACTCTACGTTATTCCAGCCATATACAGCTATTTCGCCTCGGATAAATCTATCAAAAAAGAGATTGTTGAGCGTGCTATGAGGGCTGACGAAGAACTTGAAACTGCAACTGTATGATCCGTATAACCTTAGTTGCAGTAATTTTAACGATTACCTTTCACATTAGCGCCTCTGAAACGGCATTTGCTCAACAGGCATTGACTCTGCAGGTAGCCGTTGAGGAGGGGCTTGAGAATAATTATGGGATATTGATCTCCAGAAATCTCCAGGAACAGGCGTCAAACAACTTTTCGATTGGTAATGCCGGTTTCTTACCCTCACTTGAATTAACGGCTTCCAGAAATGAAAGTGTGGAAGACAGTGAATTCGAGTCGGCATCGGGTGATTCACAAACCAATACCGGAGCCAGAAGCACCACTACAAGTGCGGCTGTTAATCTGAATTGGACGATTTTTGACGGTTTTCAGATGTTCTCCTCATACGACAGGCTTGGTAAATTGAAAGATGTAAGCGACGAGGAGCTCCGAAGCGATATGGAGAACCTGGTATCACAAATAGCACTGTCTTACTTTAACATCATTCGAATCAGTGAGCAAATTAAAATACTTCAGGATAATATTGATGTGTCGCGTGAACGTATTGAAATAGAGGAAGCGAAGGTTGATATAGGGTCTGGTTCGGAGTATGATCTGCTGCAGGCCAGGTCTGATTTAAATGCAGACAGAGCGTCACTTCTGCGTGAACAGAATATTCTTACAGAAGCCAAAATACTTTTCAACGAACTTCTTTCAAGAGATCCATCTACAGAATTTGAAGTAACAACGGAGATACTTGTTAACCGGTTTCTGTTGCGCGAAGAGCTATATCAAAAGCTTATGGCAGAGAATGTGGATCTGTCAATTGCACGAATGCGAAAAGAGATTTCCCGGCTTGAAGTTCGTGAGATCAGGGGGGAGAGACTTCCGGTTATATCGCTTAATTCAGGCTACAGGTATAACAGAAGTGAGAATGATGGCGGATTTTTCCGGTTCAACGAGACTACAGGTTTTTCGGTTGGCATTACGGCCAGGGTTAACCTGTTTAATGGATTTGATACAAGTCGCCGGGTACAAAATGCACAGATTAACCGAAAGAATTCAGAATTAAACCTGGAGTCGCAGAAACTCAGGCTGGAATCGGACTTTTTGGTTCTCTTCAGGGCCTACCAAAACAGCATCGAATTGGTAGATCTGGAGGAGGAGAATTTGCTTATTGCAGAGGAGACGCTCGATATTGCACTGGAACGTTTCAGGCTGGGCTCAATTAGCTCTCTCGAATTCAGGGAGGCCCAGCGTACGTTTCTTGCCGCAGAAAACAGGCTCATCAATGCAAAGTTTGAGGCTAAAGTATCAGAAACCGAACTGCTAAGGTTGAGTGGCGAACTGGATGCGCTGCTTGCACAGTCACAATAGAGCTAATAAGTGACAGCAAACCCTGTCGGTGCTCAACGGTATATTACAAACTGTACTTCGCGCCCTTCATTCAAAAATTCAACTTCATCAGAGAGTTCCTGAATCAAAAAGATTCCCCTTCCGCTTGTGTTCAGCAGATTCTCATCTTTTAATGGATCTACAGCTTCTTCCGGTTTAAATCCTTCTCCCTGGTCAATTACATGGGTAATGATTTTATCGCCCAACACATTGATAGTAATCTTTACAATTTTTGAAGGATCTGACCTATTTCCGTGCTCAATAGCATTGGTTACAGCCTCGCTGGCCAGTAACATTAGTGTAGAGGTCACGTCTTCGTTAAGTGAGCATTTATCCTGAATGTCCAACACAAAATCGGGTATTTTTTCCGACTCTTCATATGTAGATTTCAGGGTAAGCCGGAATGTCTGTTTCGGCATCGTGTCGATAATAGTTAACTGAATTTAAGCGTATATGCCACGCATTTTAAGAGTGGCAGCAACTTTTCTGATTGCGTACACATAGGCAGCCTGCCGTAAAGTAATTTTAAACTCTTCACTTACATTGTAGAGGTTATCAAAAGCACTTCTCATCATTCTGTTGAGACGGCGGTTTACCCGCTCTTCTGTCCAGAAGTATCCTTGCCGATCTTGCACCCATTCAAAATAAGAAACTGTTACACCACCTGCATTGGCTAATATATCCGGAATTACCATGATCCCTTTTTTCTCAAGAATGGAGTCTGCATTGGCAGTAACAGGGCCGTTTGCACCCTCTGCGATAATCTTTGCGCGTATTTTATGCGCATTATGCTTGCTGATCTGATCTTCCTTTGCAGCCGGAATCAATACATCACATTCAAGCTCCAGGAGATCTTCGTTCGAGATTTTTTCTGCTCCGGTGTAACCTTCGAGAGAATTATTATTGGCTTGCATGTATAAAATCATTGCCGGGATGTCCAGGCCATCTTGATTTAAATATCCCCCGGAAACATCACTTACGGCAATTACTTTGGCTCCCTGCTCATACATCAAGTCGGCAGAAACAGAACCTACGTTGCCAAACCCCTGAACAACCACAGTTGTTTTATTTGGCATCAAGCCCATTTTATTTAAAGCAGCAAGTGTAACCGTAACCACGCCGCGGCCGGTGGCCTCCTTTCGGCCGTGCGACCCGCCTAAAATGATAGGCTTCCCGGTAACAACAGCAGTTTCAGTTTTTTGGGAGTTCATACTGTAGGTATCCATGATCCAGGCCATCACCTGTTCATTGGTGTTCATGTCGGGTGCGGGAATATCGCGATCCGGGCCAAAGATTTCCAGCAGGTTGGCTGTATACCGGCGGGTAAGCCGCTCCAATTCTGCCATGGAGAGTTCTTTTGGGTTACAGCGCACGCCGCCTTTTGCTCCTCCAAATGGGACATTTACCACAGCGCATTTCCAGGTCATCCAGGCTGCAAGTGCCTTTACCTCTTCCAGGTTTACATCCGGTGTAAACCTGATGCCACCTTTAGATGGGCCCAGAACATTATCATGTATTACTCTGTATCCTTCAAAAACTTCAATTCGCCCATCATCCATAACAACGGGTATCGATACAATTACCTGCTTAACAGGGCTGGCCAGATATTGAAACATACCGGGGTCCAGATCCAGGATATCGGCTGCAAACTGAAACCGTTCCATCATCGAGGCGAAGGGTGATTCTTTATCAAGTTTAGGGCCGGGCTCTTTGTAGTAGTTTGAACTTTGAACGGCTTTTTTTGTTGACATATTAATGGGGTGTGGAAGCGCTTGTTTGAATTCTAACAGATGATTTTTGTAAATTTTTGATAAGGAAAAATACAGGCTTTTTCATCAATGAAAAATTCTTTTTTTAACATTTAAATCTATTCGTCTGTCCATCGTAAATAATCGGTTCCGATTTTGATATTTTTGTCAAATTTTATCTGTTCACTCTATTAAATACATGAGAAGGGTAAAGCGAAAAGTAGTCGCACAGGTATCTTAAACGCCATAGGAAGCGCTGTGACTGCTTCAATGGATCTGTTTTAACTCTTAGAGTGTTGTGCGATCACTGCAGATTTTATTTTGTTTCCAAAAGAATAAGTTACCCTGTAATCACTCTTTACCGCCGGTATTTGAGGGTTCGTTTATATGGTTTTTGGATCAATTATATCTATTGTACGTACTGTTTTAGCAGATTCAATAATATTGAATGAACTGGTTTCGTTGATTATGAGTTGAATTTTAAGTTAAAATAACTCATAATACGACGGTTTAAGACTATCTGATGATATCTGAAGTATAGATATGCAAAATCTCTTAATTTAATATGAATAGTGAAGTACTCGTACTAAATCAGGATTACCAGCCACTCAGTATCTGTTCGGTTCAGCGTTCCGTAAAGCTTGTGTTTTTGGAAAAGGCCGAACTGTTGCACGATCATCCCGAAAGGGTTCTTCGAACGGTGAGTGATGAATATTCCTATCCCTCTGTAATTCGGTTGCGAAGATACATACGGATACCCTATGCGCGGATTGCACTCTCCCGCCGCAACATCATGAAAAGGGACCGGCAAACCTGTCAATATTGTGGGATTAAGTCAGACCTTACCCTCGACCATGTAATGCCCCGAAGCCGTGGTGGCAGGGACAGCTGGGAGAACCTGGTTACGGCTTGTAACCACTGCAATGTGAAAAAGGGCAATCGGACACCTGATGAGGCCCTGATGCCGCTCAGGGTAAAACCCTACCGGCCTATTCACATCACATTCTTTCAGAATCTCATTAACGGAGTGCAGGAGAACTGGAAACCATATCTATACATGTGATTCAAGGTTCAAGGCGCAAGGCTCAAGGTGCAGGATTGAAGTTTGTATGATGAAGTTTCTACATTTGAAAAACCTTTGAACCCTGAGCCTTGAACCTTGTGCCCTGTGCCCTGTGCCTTGTACCATGCCAATTCTTCATACGTTTTACACAGAAAAACCGTATTTTATCAGGTCTAAAATTAAACCAACTATTTGATATGAGTACCAAAGGACGTGTTCTGGTTGCGATGAGCGGCGGTGTAGATTCATCTGTTGCCGCTGTGATGCTCAAAGAGCAAGGATACGATGTGATCGGAATTACAATGAAAACCTGGGATTACCACCGCAGTGGTGGCGATTCAGGCAAGGAGACCGGCTGTTGTACCGTAGAGTCGATGAATGACGCGCGTCATATTGCAGTAAAGTATGGCTTTAAACACTTTATCGTAGACATTCGGGATGAATTCGGGAACTGGGTGATCGACCGGTTTGTGGAAGACTATACCAGCGGGCGCACTCCGAATCCATGTGTGCTCTGTAATACCCATATCAAATGGGCTGCACTTCTGCGCCGGGCCGACAATTTGGGATGCGATTTTATCGCTACGGGCCACTATGCCAATGTGCGAGAAGAGGGCGGGCGATATGTAATCTCCAAAGGAAAGGATCACAGCAAGGATCAATCCTATGCCCTGTGGGGTGTTCAGCAAAAACATCTCAAGCGAACCATTTTCCCGCTTGGTAAATATCACAAAACCGAAATTCGCCAGTTAGCCGAAGACTATGGATTGCTCAATGTGGCCACCAAGCCCGATTCATATGAAATCTGTTTTATTCCGGATAACAACTATCACCGTTTCCTGAAAGACAAAGTTAAAGATCTTGAAGAGAGGGTGAGCGGAGGCGTGTTTGTAGACAAGCACGGGAAAATTGTTGGCGAGCATAAAGGATTTCCTTTTTATACAATAGGGCAGCGTCGCGGGCTGGAACTGCCAATGGGTTATCCCGTGTATGTAACTCATATTGACGCTGAAAAAAATGTGATTACCATCGGTGAAAAAGAGGATTTGATAAGCACAACCTGTCGCGCTAAAGAGATGAACCTGGTGAAGTACGACCGGGTGCCGGGAGGAGAAATGGAGATCACCGGAAAAATCCGATATAACGATGATGGCGCAATGGGGGTTATAAAACAGCTTTCAGATGAAGAGTTTGAGGTCAACTTTCCCGCAGGTCGTGAAGCGATTACTCCGGGCCAGGCCATAGTATGTTATGAAGGTGATGATGTGGTTGCCGGTGGCTGGATTCATAAAGTGAATATTGAAATAAATGAGGAAGTTGAGCTTGAAGGATGAAACATTGCTTTCAATTTGTCGTTCAAAGTGTGACACTCATTTAATTCCCATGCTATGAAAAGAATACTATTATCCATTCTGATTTCTATCTGCCTCAGCGCACTTCCTCAGTATGTGCAAGCCCAGTTTGAAGGCCAAATTGACTTTTTGATCCATAACTACCAGGATGGAAACCAGGAGGTTACAAACCTTGATATGACTTTTGCGAAAGACCGCATCTACTTAGGCTCACAAAGCACTTTAGACGTAATGTCGGGATTGAGTACAAATGGCATCCTGGTACGGAATGACCATCAGGATTTTGTATTTATGACCGGCCACAATGAAGCCCTTAAAGTTGCCAAAAGCGATATTGATGGTCTTGTAAACCTGATCAACCGGGTACAGGGAAAAGCTGAACCGGAAGAGAAAACGCCTTTTAGATGGGATGAAAAAGTGGTTGAAACGGGTAACACCAAAACAATTAATGGTTACCAGACGCGAGAATTTGTATTAAAAAGTGATGAAAATAATGGCTCAGTTTCTGTTTGGTTAACCGATCAGATCAAGGTGAACTGGGGTTTGCTGAATGAAGTGTGGCACACTACAGGCAGTAAGCAGCTGGGTGAAGAGATCCCTATTGAGCTGGTGATGAACAGAAACAGTTTCCCACTCTTGATTGAGGCTTTCGAAGATGATATCATTGTACTCAGAGCCGAAAGTGTTGTTGTGAATACAAGAAATTTCGACCGATCTAAAATTGAACTGTCATCAGATTTAAAAATGCTTGGGTTTGCCGATCTGATGATGAACATGTTCAGACAGCGCAGATAGAAATATGATCAACCGGTATAGCCTGGCAGTAGCCTTTTGTTTATTGATTGCGGGGTGTACCGGACTCTCCTCTTCAAAATCCCCCCAAAACGAAAGCAAAGAGACCGCAGAAGGAATCTATCCGGAACCGGATATGATGATTGCATCTGCTTTGGAAGAGTACCGCCTATCCCTCAAGTCAGTAACCGGTGAAAAGATTGCCATGGTTACCGACACTCTGCAATTCGGGAAGCCTGAAAGCCCGTTGGGTAATCTCGTAGCCGATGCGCTTCGCTTTCGTGCGGGGAGTGAACTGGGGCAGTTTGTAAATATTGGTATAATCGGGGAGATCTCATTCAGGATCTTTCTTACACCGGGGGAACTAACCCGCGGCGAAGTGATGGAGTTTATGCCTTACGATAATAACCTTGTTGTGCTTTCACTAACCGGTAATAAAATAGCCGAACTGGCAAACCAGATTGCTGCACAGGGAGGCGGGCCGATTAGCGGAATGAGGTTCAGTATAGCTGACGGACAAGCACGCGGGATTTTGGTAAATTCTCAGGTACTTGATGTAAATAAAACGTACACGGTAGCTACAAGTAACTGGGTTGCAAATGGTGGGGATCGTTATCCCGCGTTGTGGCAATATACCGACCGCATCGATCTGGATGTGAATATACGCCAGCTCTATCTCGACTATTTTAAGAGCCGCCGGGAGATTGACCCCGTCACAGATGGAAGGATTCGCCGATGATCACAAGAAAAGAGTTCTTGAAAAAAAGTGCATGGCTTGCAGCCGGTTCTGCACTTCCCCTGCTGGGAGCAAACAAGTTGTTTGCGGCTTCTTCACTGGCCGGTATAACCATTCTCTACACCAACGATACCCACGCCCGGCTTGATCCTTTTCCGGATAACGCTGTAGAATTTGCAGGTCTTGGCGGTATTGCAAGACGGGCATCAATGGTAAATAAGATCCGTTCGCAGGAAAAAAACGTGCTGCTTCTCGATGCAGGAGATGTATTCCAGGGAACTCCCTGGTTTGATGTTTACGGGGGCAGCGTGGACCTGGAACTGATGACCAAAATGAACTACGACGCCATGGCGATAGGCAACCATGAGTTTGACCGCGGGACGGAGGGTTTTGCAGAAGCGGCGCAGAAAGCGGGATTCCCAATTCTCGCCTCCAACTATCAGGTTAAAGACACTCCGATGAACCCCTTCGTACAGCGCCTGCTTGTGAAAGAGTTCAATGGCTTTCGGGTGGGTATATTCGGTCTTGGCATTCAACTCGATGGCGTGGTTCCGCGTGATCTTTATGGCGATGTGCGGTACCGGGATCCCGTAGCCTGGGCGCGGGGTATGAGCAACAGCTTACGAAGATATCACCATTGCGACTACGTGATCTGCCTGAGCCACCTCGGGTATCGCTATAGCGATGAGCGCATAGATGATTTAAAACTGGCCGGCCAGGTGGGCGGAATTGACCTGATTATTGGCGGGCATACACACACCTTTCTGGATAATCCGGTTTCGGTTACCAATCCTGATGGTAAACAGACACTGATCACTCAAATGGGTCATGGCGGTGTTCGCCTGGGCCGAATCGACCTGAACCTGAGCGAACGAAACAGCCCGTTTGGAGTGAATTCAAGGTTTTACACGATTGGCAAAGAGATTTGAAGCTCTGATTTGAGGGGGTCATGCAGAGGGGATTGTTTGTGTCCATCATAAGGGAATGGGTTTACAATCATAAAAAACGAAGCGGATCTCATCGAGAAATCATGCGGTTGCATGAGGTAACAAAATTTTTACTTCCACATTTGATGATTAAAAGTGTACATTATGCACGCTTTTTTGTGTCCATAAAATCATCAGCCGTTATGAAAATTCTGTTTAAAGTCGTTATTGCCCTGTTCATATCAATGATCTCTATAACAACATCATTTGCTCAGACAGGGGCCGATTTTCAGGATAACCGGTTTCCGGGATTACCCTACTACAGTTACGGCTCCGGACTGGGCTGGACAACTCCTGACAGCACCTTTCAGTTGAATCTGCGATTCAGGATGCAAAACAGGGCCACCTTCTTGAACTACGAGGAAGAAGATCCTGCGATTGAGGCTGTAGTGCGAAGGCTCAGGCTTCGGTTTGACGGGTTTGTGGGTGATCCGCGTTTTCTCTATGCCATTCAGCTCTCGTTTTCTCCGGGGGATGTTGGAGAAATTCAGGAGGGCAGAAATATCAATATTATTCGCGATGCGGTCATGTTCTACCGGCCAAATCGGTTTTGGAACTTCGGTTTTGGCCAAACCAAACTACCGGGAAACCGGCAGCGCCTCAACTCCTCCGGCGCACTGCAACTCACCGACCGGTCTGTTAACAATGCCACCTTCAATATCGACCGCGATTTTGGGTTTCAGGCGTTTTACCTGAGCGATAGCTCCAATCAATTTTCTTATAACATTAAAACCGCTGTGAGTACGGGTGAAGGCCGCAATTGGACAGATAATCCAAGTGTAAACCTTGCCTATACCGGGCGTGTTGAGCTCTTTCCACTCGGGGCATTTCAAAAAAATGGATTCTTTTTTGAAGGGGATATTGTGAGGGAAGAGACGCCCAAACTGCTCCTGGCGGGTACCTACCATTTTAACCATAAAGCACAAAGAACCCAGGGCCAGCTTGGAAGAGAGTTGATTGAGCCTCAAGACCTGACCTCTATTTTTGTGGATGCCATGCTTAAATACAGGGGGTTTTCATTTCAATCGGCCTGGATGACACGAAGAACTGATTTTCCAATCTCCGGGCCAAATATTCCATTTGTAATTGCCGGTTCGGGAACAGACGTTCAGATGAGCTATCTGTTTCCGTCAGATTTTGAAGTGATCGGCAGGTACTCAACTCAAAAACCGGCAAGCGAGATCGCCAACTTTCAGCCGGAAAGGGATCAATACAGCTTTGGAGTTACACGCTATGTATGGGAGCACGCATTGAAGATACAGACGGAGCTCACCTATGATATCCGCTCATTTCACGATAATACCACGAACAACGGCTGGTACTTCAGGTTTCAGGTAGAAATTGGGATATAAGGCAGTGTTGACTCAATTTAGCGTGAAACTCTAAACAGATACTTCACTGCCAACTTGAACCGGGTGTGTCCACCCATGTTTGTCTTCCAGTTTGCCGTACTGAATACCGGTAATGGTGTCGAACATCTTTTTGGCAAAGGGGCCAATCTTCTCCTGATCGAGGGTAATGGTGTTGCCATTGTGATGAATCAGGCCCACAGGTGCTATTACAGCTGCTGTTCCGGCGCCAAAGATCTCTTTCAGTTCACCGGTTTTGTGCGTTTCAAATACCTCGTCGATCGATACCCTGCGCTCCTCAACCTTTACTCCCCACTCTTTGGCAAGTGCAAGAACTGATCTGCGGGTAATTCCGGGAAGTACGGTTCCTCCCAGTTTTGGAGTTACAAGCGTATCGCCTATTAAGAAAAAGATGTTCATGGTACCCACCTCCTCAACGTATTTATGCTCTATGGCATCCAGCCACAAAACCTGGGTGTAACCATTTTCCTGAGCTTTTTTAGCAGGCAGGAAGCTGCCTCCATAGTTTCCGGCAGCTTTGGCTTCGCCGGTGCCGCCCGGAACAGCCCTTACAAATTTCTCGGAGGTAGTCAGTTTTACAGGATTGAAGCCTTCGTTATAATAGGCGGCAACCGGGCTGGTAATGACATAAAACCGGTACTTTTTTGCTGCCTTTGCGGCAATATACTGCTCAGAAGCAAACATGAAGGGCCGAACATAGAGCGCGTGCCCGTGTTTTTTGGGGACCCATCCATGATCCAGCTTAACAAGCTCTTCAAGCCCCCTGATAAAGGCCTCTTTGTCCATATCGGGCATGCTTAACCGGCGGGCTGAATTATTGAGGCGCTCGTAATGGTCATCAAGCCGGAACAGGTTGATCTGTTTATCATCCACGTAATAGGCTTTCATTCCCTCAAAAACAGACTGGCCATAGTGAAGCGCATGAAGAGATGGCTCAAAAGAGATAGGGCCATAGGGTTTAATTTCAGGTTCAGACCAACTTCCATCCTGGTATACCATTTCGAGCATATGATCCGAGAAGACCCGGCCAAACTCAAGTTTTTCAAAATCGATGTCAGAAATTCTGCTTTGATCTGTTTTGGTAATCTTTATTTTCATAGTTAACCTGAATTGATAATTATTAACTGTTTTATAAGATAGGCGATTTTTAAAAACTCTTCAGAGAAACCAACTATTATTTCAAAATTAACCGATATGAAAAAAAGTGCCCTGATAATTCTGTTCAGTTCTCTGCTCATCGTTGATCTGCTGCCGGCTCAAACCAGAAATGATATTACTCCGCATATTTTGTCGATGCGCGACCGTGCAGAAGTGATGGACCGCTGGACTGAGGATCGCCTGGACAATCTTGTGCCTGAACTGATGCGCCGTGATGGCATAGACATGTGGGTTCTGGTTGCCCGTGAGTATAATGAAGATCCGGTTCTGTTAACCATGCTGCCTGCTACATGGCAGAGCTCCCGCCGAACAACCATTCTGGTTTTCTTTGATGATGGAGAACAGATCGAAAGGCTTGCTGTGGCACGCTACAATATTGGTTTTTTTGAGACACAATGGTTCCCGGATCAGGAGCCCGATCAATGGAAACGGTTTGGTCAGATAGTTGCAGAGAGAGATCCGGCAAAAATCGGGGTGAATATTTCCGAGCATTTTGCCGCAGCCGACGGCATCAGCCATACCGATTACAAGAACCTGGAGAACAGCCTTACACCTGAACTGCAGCAGCGTATTGTATCGGCAGAAAACCTCTCCATCGGCTGGCTGGAAACCCGGACAGAGGAGGAGATCACCGTATACAGGCAGATCAATCGAATTGCTCATAACATTATATCTGACGGTCTCTCCGAAAAAGTGATCACACCCGGTATTACAACGACACAGGATGTTCAGTGGTGGTTTCGGGAGAGAATGCGCGACCTGAACCTGACCACATGGTTCCATCCCTCGGTTACGGTTCATCGAAGCGAGTCGGCCGAGCAAACCGGAGATTTTTCAGGGCCGTCCGACAGCAATGTCATACAACCGGGGGATATTATACACATGGATCTTGGAATTGAGTACCTGGGCCTGACCACCGATACACAACGAAATGCATATGTTCTCAGACAGGGAGAGACCGAGGCGCCCCGTGGGCTCAGAGATGCACTTGCAATCGGTAACCGGCTACAGGATATCCTTACCGATGAGTTTGTAACCGGCAGAACCGGGAATGAAATTCTTGCGGCAGCACTTCAAAAAGCGGAAGAGGAGGGAATAAAGGCTACAATCTATACACATCCGCTCGGCTATCACGGGCATGGCGCCGGGCCAACCATTGGGTTGTGGGATCAGCAGGGAGGTGTTCCCGGCAAGGGAGACTATCCTCTCTATCCAAATACCGCTCACTCAATCGAACTGAATGCCGAAGTGTTTATTCCGGAGTGGAACCGCAATATCCTGATTATGCTGGAAGAGGATGCCATCTTTGATGGGGAGAAGGTTTGGTATATTGATGGGAGAATGAAAGAGTTTTACCTTATTCCGAGACAAAAATAGGTATGGCCTGAGATGAAGCACAATGTTGGGTGAATTGTAATTGTATTAGTAGTACTCACGTTTAACCCGAAAGTCCCCAGCATTGTGTCGATGTTCTGTGCCTCAATCAAGGCTCGCGCGCCTCAAGCATCTGTATCATAACAACGCAGCGTGTGGCTAACACTTTTTTTGATTCTTTCTGTAAGGGAATCGCATTTCCGGTATCTTACATATAGAGCACTAAACGAATTTCAATTTAAAACGATTTAGGGTAAATGATTCAGCAAGCCAGGCAGATACTACAGGATACATTTGGATACTCCCAATTCAGACCGCTCCAGGGAGAGGTAATAAAAAAAGTTCTCGAAAAGAAAGATTCACTGGTGATTATGCCTACGGGGGGTGGGAAATCACTCTGCTACCAGATTCCATCCATGATTTTTGAAGGAGTTACAGTAGTTATATCCCCGCTCATATCCCTTATGAAAGACCAGGTTGAGCAGCTGGATGAATTTGGCGTTCCGGCAATTTTCCTGAACAGTACGCTCACTCCCGAGCAGTATCAATACAATGTATCGAGGTTGCGATCGGGTGAAGTGAAAATGCTTTATGTAGCCCCTGAAACATTGATGATGGAGGGTACCCGCCGGTTGTTGTCTGATCTGACTGTAGATTGCTTTACCATTGATGAAGCGCACTGTATCTCAGAATGGGGACACGATTTCCGCCCCGAGTATCGCCAGCTGGCTTTAGTTCGCAAGGACTTTCCGGATGCTGTCTGTTTGGCATTAACGGCCACGGCTACCCCGCGGGTTAGGGATGATATCCAGCAGATCCTGGAGATGAGAGATTCCGAGGTTTTCGTTGCCAGTTTCGACCGGAAGAACCTGCTGCTGAAAGTGGCAGACAAAGAGAACCCGACGGATCAGATTCTCGATTTTCTCTACACTCGCCCAAATCAGTCGGGAATTATCTACTGCTTCTCACGGCGTCAGGTTGACGAGCTGTACGGTGATTTGAAACATGAAGGGCACTCGGTAAGGCCCTACCATGCAGGATTGTCGGAATCGCAGAGAACAAACAACCAGGATGCGTTTATCAAAGACGATGCGCGGATTATTGTGGCAACCATTGCATTCGGTATGGGCATCAACAAGCCGGATGTTCGATTTGTGATCCACCACGACATGCCGCAGAATATTGAAGCCTATTACCAGCAGATTGGCCGGGCCGGGCGAGACGGCCTTCAGGCCGACTGCCTGCTGCTGTACAGCTATTCGGATAAACAGAAGATCCAGTACTTCATCAATCAAAAGGAGGGAAGTGAAAAGGAGGTGGCCGAAAAACACCTTGCGGATCTCATTAACTACCTGGAGTATGACGGATGCCGGCGCATTCCATTAATGAAATACTTTGGTGAGGATTACGGGAAAGAGGAGTGTGGAATGTGCGATAACTGCCTCAGACAAAAAGGTGATCTTCAGGATTACACAGAGCAGGCGCAGAAATATCTCAGCTGTGTTGTTAGGACAGGCGAACGTTATGGAGCTCATCATGTGGCGGATGTTCTGAGAGGATCAAAAGCGAAAAAAATTCTGCAGCTAAAACATGATGAACTCACCACCTATGGAATCGGCATGGAGTGGAGTAAAAATCAATGGATACAGCTCTCGAGGCTGCTCATCCGGCGGGGTTACCTTGAGAAAGATCCCGAACACGGAAGTCTGTTTCTCAGTGATGATGCAAAGGCAGTACTTAAAGGAGAAGAACGGGTTGAAGGAATTCTGGATCGTACACAAACATCAACCGGTGAGGATTCCCGTCCTCGTACAACCAGCGATGTGGAAAATAAACACAACGTGCACCTGTTCGAGGAGCTTCGGAAAAAACGAAAAGAGCTGGCCGATAAGCAGGACATCCCTCCCTATGTGATATTCCCCGATACCACGCTGATGGAGATGAGTTACTACTTCCCGCAGAGTGAAGAGAGTTTACTGGGAATCTATGGAGTGGGGTCTTCCAAACAGAAAAAATATGGCGCCCATTTCCTGAAAATTATCCGGGAGTTTTCGGAAAAGAACGATATTGAAGAGCGTTCTCAATCCATTCAGAAAAAGGTGAAAAAGACCTCTTCCAAACAGAAGCACGATCTGGTTGGAGAGGAGTACAAATCAGGTAAGTCGATCGAGCACCTGGCCGAACAGTTCGGGGTGAAATCCGTTACCATACTGAGTAATCTCAAAAAGTATCTGGATGAAGGGAATTCAATAGACCCGGACGGCATACTTGAAGCCTCAGAGCTTTCCCCGCGAAAGATCGACGAGGTCTACGCATCCATGAAGAAAGTAGGCCCGGAGATGCTGAAACCGGTCTATGAAGACCTCAACAAAACCGTCGACTACAACGAGCTTCGAATCCTTCAGCTGGCGTATATGGCGAAGAATGGGAATTGAAAGTCAGATCTTGTGAGGGTTGAATTTATTGGGAGCAACTCGCAAAAAAATTAGCGTTACACTTGGAAATCCAGGTGACTCTTCGAGAAAAAAGAGTTAACTTGTTACAACAAAGTTATAACATAATTCGGACTCAATGGAAGCAAAAATCAGAAGAATCGGTAACAGTTCAGGCATCATTCTGCCAAAAGAGGTGATGGAGGAGCTGAACCTCAAAGAGGGGGATATATTAACCATTGAAAGAAAGGGAACGTCATTGGAGTTGCGCTCTGAAGATCCCGAGTTTGCAGAATGGGCTGAAGCATATCGAAGTGCAAATATGGAATACAAAGAGGTGCTGAAAGAATTGGCGAAATGATCAAATTTTTAAAAATTGAAATGATTCTCTCATTTCATGACGATCAGATTAATCAATACGGAGGAAATCCCGGAATAAGGGATAAAGGTCTGCTGGAATCAGCATTAGCACAACCGGAAGCCAGCTTTGGGGGAGAGTACGTTCATAAGGATATATTTGAAATGGCGGCAGCGTATGGATTTCATATCTGTAAAAACCACCCTTTTATTGATGGAAACAAACGTACCGCGCTTATCGCTATGTATACCTTTCTATATGTAAACGGATGGCAGCTAAAAGCAGATAAAAAAGTGTTGTACGCAACCATTATGGAGCTTGCAAGTGGCAATCTTACAAAGGAAGAGTTGACTGATTTTCTAAAAAAACACTCTGAAAAAAGATTATGATCCCAAACTTCATTCAATCCCTGAAACGAACGCCTAAAGGCCTTTTTAACCCGTGGTTTCATCAGGATAAAGAGAACGACCTGGTGCCCAATGCTCCCGAAATCCGCCGCCGTCAGCTTGAGCTATATCTGACGGAAAGGCAGCACCGGGCAAAATACCTGTTCATCGCCGAGGCGCTTGGCTACCAGGGCGGTCACTTTACCGGCATTGCCATGACCTCCGAGCGGATCCTGTTGGGACATCAGGAGCAGAAGTATGGGGTGAAACCGGAGCATGTATTTCGTGGAGAAAACCCGCTTCGTACCAGCCGGCCCGATCTGATCGAACAGGGAATGAGCGAACCTACGGCAACCATTATGTGGGGGGCGCTGATCGATCTCGGTATTGACCCCTATGATGTGGTTCTATGGAATTCAGTACCCTGGCATCCCTACAATCCCAAAAAAGGATTGCTGAGCAATCGCACCCCGCTGACAGGTGAGATGGAGGCCGGCCTGAAACACCTGAAAGCATTTATCACTCTGTTTGATGATGTGCAGGTTATTGCCGTTGGGCGAAAATGTGAGCAGAGCCTTGGTGAACTGGGCGTGGAGCATACCGGTGTGAGGCATCCGGCCAATGGAGGAGCCCCAAAATTCAGGACGCAACTGAAGCAGATTGCCGCCAAAAAGTAATTCAGGGAACAATCCAGCCACCGTTCCACTCGTGAGCCGGATCGGTACGGGTAAATACAAGGGATAAATGTTCCTGCCGGTTCAGCTGTAAAATCTGAAGAGAAAATGGTATACAATCTATCACCGTAAAGTACTCATCGCTGAGTTCGGCGGGCCAAAGATATGCCTCATCCGGGGAAGCGATAGGTGAGCCCGGTTTCAGGCGTGAATTATATGATTTTCGAGCTTCTCCCTGTACGTGTGTCCACTCACGTTTGGAGAGATCATCATTATGATAAATGATGGCGGTTGTTTTCATTCTGATCTGAATGTTTTTGGAAGAGTCCCAAAAGAGTAAGGATGTCTGTGGATTTTGCTTTAGCTCCAATACTTTTTGGGTGCGAAAATCGGTATAAAATCGAACTCTCCAGTCATTAAAAAACGTTCTCAACACAACCATTCTGTTGTTTATGGAATGGGTATCCAAATCCAGTGTTGAGACAGAGAAAAATCTCATTTTATGATGGTTATCAGCGGCAGCGCGGGTGAGTTGACTTTTCACATCGCTCAGCGCCTCATCAATGGTGTGTTTTGGGGTAATCAGCATGCTGTTCTTTTCTATGAAGAAAGTGATTGTTATTCTTTTCGTTCAATTCGTTATGGATGCTTGAACGGCATTGAGCAACAGGAAACATTATTGCTTACTTTTGATTCATTGAATTAATCGATTGACTATCTTTTTCAAAACCAACCTATTTTATGCTATGAAGAAAAGCTTACTATTACTATTTGTTACTCTATTATTTGCCTCTTGCGCTACACTCAGAGACGCAGCTGATGTCCGTGAGCCGTCAGTTTCCTATAAAGATATGTCGATCCAGAGTATCACCTTTGATGGTGTAACCCTTCTGTTTGATTTTGAGGTTACCAATCCAAACAGGTTTAATGTAAATGCGGATCAGTACAGCTATGAATTTTTCATCAACGAGCGCTCATTTATAACCGGGCTCCAGGATCAGCCTGTTCGGATTGATCGTGAGTCGACCAGCCTGATACAGGTGCCGGTATCACTCAATTTCCAGGAGGTTTATCAAACGTTCAGCTCTATCATGAGGCAGGATAACCTGGCCTACCAGCTGTCAACTGAAGTTGAGTTTAACCTGCCTGTTGCCGGAAAACGAAAAGTGCCGGTTTCTGCATCGGGTGAAATTCCAATTCCAAAAGTGCCCCGCGTGGAATTCGGTGACTTCAATGTTAAGAATATCTCTTTTTCAGGGGCTGAAGTGGAAGTCTCTTTTCGTGTATTCAACCCCAACGCTTTTGGAATATCCGTATCCAACGCTGCCTATAACCTGAGAGTGAATGGCCGGGAATGGCTCGATACAACACTGGACCAGGTAATCAGAGTGGAGGGTTCAGAAAACCGGGAGATTATCATTCCAATTCGCCTCAACGCTACCCAGCTCGGATCCGCTTTAATGGATCTTATGCAGGGCAATTCTACATTCAATTATGAACTATCGGGGTCAGCTGAGGTTGACGCTGATCTTGAAGGATTTCCCGCCGGTCAATTGATACCGTTCGACCTGAGTGGGCGATATACGATGAATTAGTATATTACCGTAGTTAAAATGAATTTCACTTAATTTCTGTTAAAGCAAAAAATCAAAACCAAAGATCAAAAATCTCATGTTGTTAAATAAACTTGCAAATTTAGTCACACTATTGTTTCTGACGCTTATGCTCCCGCTCTCAGGCTGTGCAGAGTCGATGGAAAGCGACACGCTGTTACAGGAGTCAGATCCCGGCTCATTCACCTATTTTCCTCTTCCCGATTCCGAAGGGGAGGTGATAGAGTCGGAAGAGCTCAATTTTTACGTTCAAACCGTGGTAACCGGGCTTAATGTGCCCTGGGGGATGGCTTTTCTGCAAGATGGAAATGTACTCATTACCGAGCGGGATGGCACGCTTCGGCTGGTTAAAAACGGTTCACTTGTTGAAGAACCCGTTAATGGTTTGCCGGAAGTAAGAGCGCATGGACAGGGCGGATTGCTGGATATTGAACTGCATCCGAACTATGACGAGAACGGCTGGATCTACATCAGCTATTCTAAACCGGGAGATGGAGGGTCCATGACGGCAGTAGTAAGGGCCAGGTTTGATGTGAATGCTCATGCACTCACGGATCTGGAAGAGATCTATGTGGGAACCCCATTTACAAATGCACGTCACCATTTTGGCAGCCGTATAGTCTTTGACCATGACGGATACCTTTACTTCTCCATTGGAGACAGGGGAGACATGAAAACCGCACAGGATATTACCAACTCTATGGGAAATCTGTTCAGGCTGTATGATGATGGCAGCGTACCCGAAGATAATCCATTTGTTGGCCGGGAAGGACTGGATGAAATTTTCGCCTACGGGTTACGAAATATCCAGGGAATGGCTGTTCACCCTGAAACAGGAGTGGTTTGGACCAACTTACACGGTCCAAGAGGTGGAGATGAGCTGAACGTACACGACAAACCGGGAGCAAACTACGGCTGGCCGGAAATTACGTACGGCATAAATTACAATGGAACTACAATTACCGAACATACAGAAATGGAAGGAATGGAGCAGCCGGTAATGCACTGGACTCCATCCATCGCTCCATCAGGAATGAGCTTTGTGACCAGCGACAAATATCCCGGATGGAAAGGAGATGTTCTGAACGGCGCTCTCGCCTTTCAGCTCATATCCCGGATAGTGATTGAAGGTGATGAGTATGTGCATGAAGAGCGTATTCTTGAGGGAATCGGGCGAATCAGGGATGTACATGAAGCGCCTGATGGATATATCTATTTCAGCAATGAGTCGAATGGGACACTGAACCGGATTATTCCGGTGGAATAAGGTGGCATTTTTTCACCCTGCCTTTTCAATCCTGCGGGCAAGCTGCCCGCAGGACTTTTCACTGTAGAGGAATCCGTATGGAGTA
>REDT01000314.1 GCA_007693295.1 Balneolaceae bacterium | reverse complement strand
AATCGACATATAAACCTGAGTTCGATTCTTAAAAGATGCCTTTAAAAATCCCCCTTAGAAAAGGGGGACTTTTATCTTTTCCGACCCAAGGGTCGGGGGATTAAACCACCATTAATTAAACGAGTGAGTATGTATTACAAACAAATAAGCATATACGGGATTTATTTCCTGCTGTTCGCCATACCAGTTTTAGTGTCGGCACAAGATGCCGGCCAGACCGTGCCGCCTGAAACCACCACCGAAACAACTGCACCGGAACAAGTGGATGTTCGCCCGGAGGCAGCAGATTCGGAGATCCGGGATCGCCTCAGTGGAATAATGGCCGCAACGGGCTGGTTTGTGGATGCCGAAGTGGAGGTTAACGATGGTGTTGTGTTTCTCCGGGGCTCAACAGAGACCGATGATTTCAAACGATGGGCAGGGGACCTTGCCAGGAATACACAGGATGTTGCGGCGGTTGTCAATCAAATCCAGGTAATGGAACCTGATATCTGGAACTACGAACCTGCATTAACCGGTATGCGGGAGCTATGGCGCAGCATTATGCGCTCATTTCCCTTTTGGGTCTTTGGTTTGTTCGTTGTGGTAATATTCTGGGGCCTCTCATTTCTTGTAGCTAAAGTCACCCGGGCTTCATTAAGGAGTCGGGAAATGAATGCATTGCTACAGAATATTGTCTCAAAAGGCGTTGCTGTTATCGTTTTTCTTTTGGGGTTATACATCATTTTTCATATCGCCGGTTTAGCCGGTGTTGCTCTCACGGTTTTGGGCGGTACCGGCCTGCTGGGTATTGTCCTTGGGATCGCATTTCGTGATATCACCGAAAATTTCCTGGCAAGTATTTTTTTAAGTATTCAAAATCCATTTCACGCCGGCGATCTTGTACAGATTGATGGCACTACCGGTTTTATCGAGCGGCTGACAATTCGTGCAACATTGCTTATGACGCTTGACGGCAACCATATACAAATTCCGAATTCTACAGTCTACAAAAGCACTATTCTCAATTATACAAGCAATCCCAACCAGCGAGCGACATTCATAATTGGTATTGGTTATAACGAGAGTATCACCACAGCCCAGGAAATTGGGGCAAAAGTATTGGAGGAGCATCCTGCGGTACTAAAGGAACCGGAGCCCTGGATTTTAGTGGATCAATTGGCCGCTTCCACCGTTAATATTAAGGTATATTTTTGGGTGAATGCCCATACACATAACCGTTTTAAAGTGAAGTCATCCGTTATGCGGTTGATAAAAACAGCCTACATGAAGGAAGGAATTTCTATGCCTGATGAAGCGAGAGAGAGGATTTTTCCGGACGGCGTGCCGGTACAGTTAATTCGTGATTCCGTATTGTCACAGGAAAGAGAAATTAATACAGACGAGAAAACGCCGCTATCAGAGGATTCCAGGGTTGCGGCTGAAGGAGAGGGTGATCTTGAAAGCGATGATGAAGAAATTCGGGCACAAGCCCGCCAGTCCCGTTCACCGGAAGAAGGAGAAGACCTCCTGAGACAGTAACAGCGCAGTTCTGATAATTTCCTGGTCGTCATAAGAACGGTATTCACAAGCATCAATGAAACAAACAGACCCCGATCCACTTCAATGATACAAGATCAGATCTATACATTTAACAAAAACGAGAGAAAAAATGGACAATACAAGCAAGAGGATAATTATTACTGGAGCGACGGTTTTAGTAGGTTTTACACTCAATCAAATCGCACGAAATAGCTGGTTTAAAATATATGATGAGGAACCTCCCTCCACTCATCCTTCTGAAGAGATCAACTGGAAGAAGGTGGTGTTGTGGAGTATCGTGACGGGTACGGCAATAAGCTCTGCAAAACTGGCTACTGAACGGTACCTCATGCTAAAACTAAAGTTGAAAAATTAAACCGAGAACCAATTTCTAAACCATACTGAAATGAATAAAAAAGGATCAATTGTCATCATTGAAGATGATACGGGAGACCAGGTTATTTTAAGTGAGATCTTCGAAGAACTGAATTATGCGAATCCGCTTATCTTTTTTGAAGACAGTGAAGAAGCATTAAAGTATTTGGAAATCACAGAGGATGAACCCTTTCTTGTATTATCCGATATAAATATGCCAAGACTAAATGGCATGGAATTACGGGAAAAAATCCATAATAATGAAGATCTGAGACGAAAATCTATCCCCTACCTTTTCTTTACTACAAGTGCAGAGCAACAACATGTAATTGACGCTTATTCAAGATCTATACAGGGGTTCTTTGTTAAATCAAACAGTTATGAAAAGACTAAAAAAATTATCGTAAAAATTGTAGAGTACTGGCAGGAGTGTGAATCACCGCACTATATCAAAAATGCTCAATAATGTCGGTTTTACTTAAATACGATGGAAAAGGTTACTGTGGCAATCTTTGCTCCCATGTTGTTTTAATGGTCAGTATCGCGATGACTGCAATCCCCACCGGCTTAATCGCTTCCGCATTGAGTAAAGAGATCGATATAGAGCCCGAAGATTGAGTGATTTCCTGTTTATTTTGCCTTGAGGCGAAACGAACCAAAAGATCTTTGTTTGATTTTCAACCCATGAGCTTTAAAACTGCCTGGAAGTCCCCCGGCCTTGGCATTGAGGGCGAGGTGGGCAGGTTGACCGGAGCGTATGGGAACGCTTGTAAATAGCATACCGGCCGTAGCGTTGTTTACAGCCACTGAACGAGATGGTCCATTGCTATTTACTCCCCATAGCGAAGGAAAACCTCCGAGTGAGCAATGGCACAGCCCGGTGGTTTTTGGCTACTTTTTGACAGCAAAAAGTAGCAGGAGCATCAACTCAGCAAAATATCCTCTTCAAGTATAACCCACAATAAACAGAATAGAACCAAATAATTTAATCCTCGTCCCGTCCGGGAATTTTAATTTCTTTGCCCAACACATCCTCTACATAGAACATACCTACCAGCACCATTGCAATAACTGCAAGTGGAGTGGCAAGTATAATTCCGGCAATTCCGAATAACAGCCCAAATGCCACAATAGAAAGGATAACTACAGCCGGCGGAATATGAACCATTTTCTGCTGAATTAACGGGGTTAAAATGTTACTCTCTACTTGCTGAATAACTACGTAGAGAATAGCCGTATATAGGGCTGTTTGGGCATCTACAGATAGTGCCAGTAAAATTCCGGGAACAGCCCCGATCCAGGGACCGAGAATGGGAATAAATTCTGATAAACCGGCAATAATGCCCAGAAGAAGGGCCAGCGGCACCCCGATAATCATCAATCCGATTGTGACAACAACGCCAACAAATGCCATTACAATAAACTGTCCGCTTAACCAGCTCCACAGAGCATTGCCACTGGTGTCCAGGGCTTCGGTGATTCGTTTCGCTCTTTTCTTCGTAAAAAACAGACCAATACCTTTTCTATAGGTTTCCGGATCAATAACAAAGTAAATACCTATAATTAAAATCAGTCCAAAAGTGGCGAGAACATCTATAATAGTAATTCCGGCCTTGAACGCCATTCCGCCGGCGTCATCCGGTAAATCATTCTCAGACCCATTTTCTTCATCATTGGGTTCATCCTGTTCGACAGCCCCTCCGTTCTCTGACTGCACATCAGATTCAGCGTTTTCTCCCTGTGAATTACCCATCAATTCATCACCCAAAGGCCATTCACTTATGGTCTCTCTTAACTGTGATATTTGTTGGGGAAGTTTTTCAGTAAGCTGATCAAACTGTTCAACAATTTGAGAACCAAATAAGAACCCAAAGGAAGTGATTACTATAAGAAAAATTACTCCAACAGCGGCTAATGACCATCCCCGCGAAATCGGTATAAAGCGCCGGATAATTCTTGCAAAACCATTAATGATAACAGCAAAAATAATTCCGCCAAAAGCCATTAACAGTGCGTCTCTTATAAAGAACAGAAATGCGGTTGTAATTAAAACCCCAATTACAACAAGTGTATACTGAGCTATAACAGATGCAGTTACTTTATCTCCTTTTTTTCTATTCACCATATTCTAACCGATTGTAATCATCATTAACCTCCTCTCTCTTACGTGCTTACCTGTCTTCTTGGACCCTCTTTATCCTGATATTATTAAATCCAAACTCACCGGTAAGTCTGTAACTCCTGAATTTTTATAAGCATATTCTTAGCCAGGGTAATCAACGAATTGCAAAAAAAAACGCGGACGTTTAACTGCCTGCGTTTTCCCTCTTAATTACTATGATTGTATCTGTTACGCGCTGCTTATTTTATTTGCAAGCAGATTGTACATAATGGAAATAGCAGCAACCATAAGCAGCAGGTGGATGAGGCCTCCGATTGCATAAAAAATGAAACCAATGACCCATCCAATTACCATTATCAGGGCAATTGCATACAAAAGTATTTTCATAATTAAATTACCCGTTTAACGAAAGTGTTGGAGAAATGCGTTTAAATGAATCGCTTAATCTAATTATTGAATTGATCCTGCATTCTGTCAGACCACTCTTCCAGCTTCGAAGAAATTCTTTCGTAGAGATCTTCAGTTTCTGTTCGAACTGTTTGCCAGCTATCTCTGGTAGAATCTTCAAGGTCATCAATAGCACGATCTACATTAGAACGGTCATTACGAAGTTCATTTCGCTGAGCTTCCAGATTTCTTTCTACTTCATTATCACTGGCATTATCAATTCTGGATTCCAGGTCATTGATCTTATAATCGATATCATCTCTTAAACTCTCAAGGTTTGATTTCATCTCCTGGCGATCCTCATCAAAAGCAGAACTTCTGTTATCTGCACGATCATTGCACTGGATAAAGATAAATGAAGACGCTACTAAAAAAAGTAGAGTAGTTGTTCGGTTTATAAATTTATGAACCATGTTAGCTTGTTTTTTTAATATTTAAAATTTATCAGAACTATTGTTACTAACTGCTCATCTTATTGATTTCACTGGAGAGTTCATCCTTGGTTTTACCTGTCTTCTTCTGAAGTTTGCCAAGAAGTTCATCTCCTTTACCTTCTGAATACTTGAGATCGTCATCCGTTAAATCCCCATACTTTTGTTTAA
The DNA here is from genome assembly GCA_007693295.1 of Balneolaceae bacterium. Classification (GTDB taxonomy): domain Bacteria; phylum Bacteroidota; class Rhodothermia; order Balneolales; family Balneolaceae; genus Rhodohalobacter. Next base: position 1,910 of record REDT01000314.1, on the reverse strand, counting down.
GCTTGCCTTTAATGACATTCCAGTTTCCCTTAATTTTTAAATTACCCATGAGTATTCCTTAGTGTTTAAAATTTATTTAAATGAACCGTATTACTGATTAATTTATCAGCTTGAAAAAATGCGCTAATGAAACCTTGTCAACATCAAAAAGGTGATAAACTTAGATGTTCCAAGCATTATATAAATCTTAAAATATTTTGCAAGATTCACGGTTTTAGTTATAAATCGACACATTATTAATCCACTTTTCCACTTCTCTGCTTGATTGATTTGATAGAGCGGTAAACTTCACCCTCCATTTTAGCAGCCGGAATACACCACGTTTTGTCGAACGGAATTTGTTATCATATTGAATAACATTAAGAGAGGGTTTATCCAGCACTCGTATACTTTCCAAAAAAACCGCTTAAAGTTTAAATGAGCAGCAAACTTACTTTATAACTTTTTGAGGAAGCCCTTCTAAGCTCCATACTCCGGGCAGGGTAAAATCATAAATTGACAAAAGGAAGGGAATTCAATTTCGTATTCAAATCAACAGGATCTTTACACTCTTCTACACAAAATGGTAAAATATATTTATTCAGACACTTCAAGCCGGTTTTCAGCATACATTTCGGTTGCGTAGTTTAATTCACCTCCCGCAAGGATGATGAAGCTGCTAATAAAAAGCCAGAATAACATAATCACAACCGCTGATAACGACCCGTATATTTCACCTAAATTTCCGAAATTGTTTACGTAAACTGAAAATCCCCATGAAGCTAACAACCATACGATGGTAGCCACGGTAGCTCCCAAAACCACCCATCGGAAACCGGGGGTTTCCCGTGCCGGCCCATATTTATAAATTAAACTAATGGCTGAAATAACAATTATTCCCAGCAAGGGCCACCTGAACCAGGTTGTAAGGCTATCAATAGTTCCGGGCATACCAATCGTGCTAACCAGTACAGGTAATAATACAATAAAAGTCAAACTCACGATGATCACAATAATGGTTCCAAGAGTAAAAGTCAGGGTCAGGGCATTCTGTTTAATGATACCTCTGCCGTTCTCTACCCTGTAGGTAACATCAAGTCCGGTAAACAGTGATTTAATCCCCTTATTGGCACTCCAGAGAGCAATCAAGAGTCCAAGCGCGGTTCCCCAGCCAAGCGCGCTTGCCGGGGTCTCCATTAAATTATTCACTCTCCCTTCGATAATTGAAATGGTTTGCTCGGGCATAACTTCTGCCAGTCTTGTGATCTGTTCTTGAGCAGACTGAGCGTCTATCGTTAATCCATAAATTGAGAGCAGAACTATAATACCGGGAAATAATGCCAGGAACGCGTAAAATGCCACACCGGCAGAAATAATAGGTATATTATCTTCCGAAATACGTTCCAATACTCTTTTCAAAACTTTTTTCCATCCTGAGCTACTTATCTCTATTGGAGACCCAATCGATTTACTTTTGTTCATCTCTCATTTAACCATTTATTTTAACGCATGCTTTGCAATTACTCTGAAGCTTATAATTTTTAAATATACTTAATCGATCATCAATTGATTGTAAATTAAATATAGACAGTTTAGGATAGACTGAATCACCGGTTATTTTTAGAAGTTTTGTAGTCCGTATGCTAATCTCAAAGTGCATTTCACCTTTGCCAAATTTTTGCCCGGATCTCAAGTGTTTTATAACACTCAAACTTTGGAACTATTTATTTATCATTAGTGATTAACCCGATAGATGAGAAACGTGCAGAAAGAAAATGAACAGAGGAGCATAAAATCGCTTCGCAAAACACTAAGCGATATATTTGCGCTCAGCAAGCCGTACAGGCGTCGCTTTTACCTGGCCACGGTTGCCGTACTGATTGCCTCGGCCATATGGTTAACCGTTCCGCTGGGACTGCGTGAACTCCTGG
>REDT01000293.1 GCA_007693295.1 Balneolaceae bacterium | reverse complement strand
AATAAATTACAGCGCTGAGCTTCAATCATAGACCATAAATCACTTAAGTCCCTCAAGCAGCTCTTTCGCTTCCTCTTTTTTGGCATCATCATCCATCATCGTCACCTCCATCGAGACAGCCTCCTTAAGTACTTCGATCGCTTTGCTCTCCTCGTCTATATCGATGTAGTGCTTAGCAAGGTCTACACGGAACAGGATGCTTTCCGGCATCATCTCGATAGCCTTTTTAAGGTACTCTTCAGCCTTTTCGTTATCCGCATCATCCGGCAGACCCACTGATACCAACCTGGCAGCAGCGCGTTCCGCACGGTTGGCATTGGCAATATCGGAATGCCATACACCGTAGAGGTGCCAAACAGGAGCGTATTCGGGAATCAGCTCGGCGGCTTTTTTGGTACTCTCTCTAATTTTGTGTGAAGCTTCAATCATGAATCGGGTACCTACAAGATCGGCATACCGACCTTTTGCCACCGCAAACACGTAATGCGAGTGTCCTTTGTCCGGGTAGAGCTCCACTGTTTTTTCGGCGATTTCAAGTGCTTCTTTATAGCCCTCTATTTGAACATCTTCATCACTCATTCTGTAATATTTTCGGGTGGTGAGCAGGCTGGTATTCCACAAAGCTTCATAATTTTCGGGGTCCTTTTCCAGAACCTCTTTGTAGATCTCCAGTGCCTCCCCTTCCTTCATCTGCTCCACTTTCTCCCCGGCTCTCTCCAACATCTTCTTGATTTCATCCGTAGCACCCACAAATAGTGTTCCTGCAGAAATCAAAAAAATGATAAGGGTCATTGAGATTGATTTTATTGCAACTTTCATCATTATCAAAATTTCTTGTTAATATTTAACCGGCACGTATTTCAAGTTTTAATTGAGATTGTCCAACAACTCTTTAGCCTCCTCAATTTTTTCCGGGTCGTCCTTCGTTCTGGCCTCCATTTCAAGGATCTTTTCCAATTCTTTGCCCGCTTTTTCATTTTCACCGATCTCTATAAAATGCCTGGCAAGATCCATCCGGAAAAGGATACTCTTTTCATCCATTTCAATGGCTTTTTTAAGATACTTTTCAGCCTTTTCATTACTGCCGTCGGGCAGTCCGCCGGAAACCAGCCTGGCGGCTGTACGTTCAGTACGGCTCACATTGGCCACATCGGAGTGCCAAACCCCAAAGAGGTGCCATATGGGAGCGTAGTCCGGTTCAAGCTCCGCAGCTTTTCTGATGTTTTCTTCAATATCATGTGCGGCCCGGATGCGGTCGCGTGTTCCCATCAATTCCGTCATTCGCCCCACTGCCACCGCATACGCATAATAGGATCTGCCTTTATCGGAATAGTACTCCTTGGCTTTCTCCGCATAATCCTTCGCTATTTTGAAGTGCTCTTCCATCTCTGATTCGTTGTCGAGACGGAACCCCATTCGCGCATAGATGATCGAAGTGTTCCATAATGCATCATAGTTCTCACTGTCTGCCTCCAGTACTTTCAGAAACAGCTCAAGACTCTCCTCTTCTTCCCCTCTGTCAAATTTTTCAGAAGCCTTTTCCACCAACTCTTCGATCTCTCCGGACGAAAGATCTCCGGACTGCGCCATAACTGGTTCATGCACGCCCAGTAAAAGTATTAGTGCCAATAAGGTCAATATCCGGATCATATCGGTCTCGGTTTGTGGGTTCAGGCAATAAGAAATTTACTGAATAAGGCGCAAAGGAACGCACAAAAGATATAATTTTGAATCATTGACCTTTGTGAACTTTGTGCAGTCTTGATGTATTTCGTGGTTAATCCGGAATTACTTGACTACAGTCGGGTTCCCCACCGCCACTGCCCCCATCTCTTTTCCGGATAACTATACGGTTTTGGAGTAGGCAGTTTTATGTTGCCGTTCACCTATATAACCATCAAACAGCATGGAAACGTTTCGCAAAAACAAACGCCCCGAGTCCGTAATCCGAAACCCGCCAATGAATTGTTCAACCAGCCCGTCTATTTCAAGGGCTTTCATTCGCTCCAGCTCAGTGCTAAACTTCTCTCTGAAATCCACTCCAGTCTCCCGTAAAAACCCGCTATAGTTCATCTCTCCGCGGCACATAATCTGCATAATCACCTTTCTTCGCAGCCTGTCCTCATCCGTTAGTTGCAGTACTTTATGAACAGGCAGCTCTCCCTTATCCAGGGCTTCATAATAGCGGCCAATGTCCTTTTCATTCTGATAGTAGAGGTTATCTCCCTGCGAAATTCCCGACATACCCAGGGCTATCATCTCCAGTTCGGCGCGGGTGCTGTAACCCTGGAAATTCCGCTGCAGGCTTCCCTCATCCAGCGCGCGGCTCAATTCGTCATCTATTTTGGCAAAGTGATCCATACCGATATATCGATATCCATATTCGGGTAGCTTGTCGATGCTATACACCAGCATTTTCAGCTTCTCCTCTGTAGTTGGAAACTGATCCTCGTTCAGCAGCTTTTGCGCAGGCATGATGGAGGGTATATGAGCGTAGCTGTAGATGGCGAACCGGTCGGGATCCAGTGCCGTCACGTCCTCAATGGACCGGGCAAAGGTTTCTGCTGTCTGCAGCGGCAACCCGTAAATCAGGTCGAAGTTTATATCCTCAATGCCGTGCTTTCTCAGAAGTGCTGTTACATTACTGGTCTGCTCAAACGGCTGTATCCGGTGAATGGCTTTCTGCACCTGCTCATTAGTATCCTGCACGCCAAGCGATGCCCGGTTTACACCGATATCGCTGAGGGCTTTGATGTGATCTTCAGTACACCTTCGCGGATCGATCTCAACACTGAACTCTACATCTTCATGAACTCTGAAGTTTCTTCTGATTAGACTCCCAAGCCTTATTAACTGAACCGGAGTTAAAAATGTGGGCGTTCCTCCTCCAAAGTGGATTTGTTTTACATCCGAATCCGGATGAAGCGAATTACTGACCAACCCGGCTTCTTTTTCAAGGTAATCGAGATACACGTCTCCGCGATCCTGATCTCTTGTAATGATTTTTGTGCAGCCGCAATACCAGCAGAGCGAAAAACAGAACGGGATATGAAAATAGAGTGAAACTGACCGGGCATTAGCAGACCGTTTAACCAGATGCTCTTTCAAAAGGTGATCATCAAATTGATCTGTAAATTGAAGCGCTGTGGGATACGATGTGTATCGTGGTCCGGGTACATTATACCTGGTTACCAGTTCTAAAAGGGTCTTCTCTTTAAACAACATAAGGGGTTCAACGGATGTTAAATTCTCAATAAGTCCTCAAAATCTCCGTCATCTGTTAAACGCAGATTTTCTTCTATTCCTTTTCGAACAAGGTCGGTAAGACTGGTATTCTCAAGCATATCACGAATGCTGTCTCTGGTTTCAGCCCACTTATCGTGTAACGGACATGGATTTTTAAGTCCGCATCCGGGTAAACCCAGGGCACACTCGGTAAGCAGTTTTGGACCGTCTATAGCCAAAACAATATCCATTAACGTAACTTCATGGCCGGGCTTTGTGAGCTTAACACCTCCGTTCGGGCCTTTATAGGATTTTAGAATTCCTTCTGCAGTTAGCTGCTGAAGAATCTTGGTGAGAAAATGAAATGAGATTTCAAGTTTTTCACTCATTCCTTTGATGGGAGTATACTCTCCATCTTTCCGGGTTGCCAGAAAGAGAGCAGCCCGAAGTCCGTAGACGCATGATTTTGATAATAGCATTTTTTCTAATTAACTAATTACAGAGTCTTTTGTCTTAAAATAACCATTCAATCTTAAACTTTCCCAAAAAAATGAGATTTTTACAGCTTATTTTTCTGAAATGTTAACACATATAGCCATACTGCCGGTATCAGTGGCAGTAATGCAGCAACCATTAGCCACCAATAGATATCCGGCACCATCAAATTTGGGGGCCAGTAACCACTTATAAACAGCAGTGAGATTAATACTAACAGAACAGCTATGACAAAGACTACCTTCGCAGTTTTGTGCCGGTTTAAATGAATAGCCTGGACGAGCACTATGGATGCCAGGCCAAGCAATAGCAGATGCAGATAGAGAACCCTCAGTCCGTGCTCTCCCGGCCAAATATCTAATGGTAAAACAGCCATAATCTGGAATATAATCTTTACAGTAATGATGGCGGCAACCGTTTTCCAGATAAATCCTGCCACCTGCTTGTGTTTAACCATAAGAAAGAGGTGCAGAGAGAGTGAAATGGCAATCAGGATCAAACCTATATTTGCAGTAATATGCATTTCCGGGGTTATTATTGCACGGTTCAGGCTAAACGGGAAAACCAGCATTGATCCAAACAGAAGCGGGATCCAGAGCCATCCGCTATGGAACGAAAATTTCGGCAGATCAAATTTTGCCCACATAATACCGAGAACTCCCAGCACCACCCACCCCTCTGTAAATACCCCAAGAAAGAAGTGGGTCATTGCTGAGGAGATCAGCGGACTGTCGATTGTTGTAAACTGAAAAACAGAAACACCCCACGCACCCAAGGAACTGATAACCAGGGCAATTAAGGCTGCATCAAAAAGAGTAAGTGACAGTGATTGGCTGGAAATTTGCCGCTCTCTATAGTATAGCCAGGCAAACCAGTACCAGGTAATCATTATCAGGCCTGATATGATCGCAGCCAGCGGCAGGGAAGCCGGCCCGATGGCCACCGAATGATATCCGTAGAGAAGGAAAAATGGGTATGACAGAAACCCAAGAACGATCATTGTGTAGATACAGGGCAAGAACGACCGAAGGGTTGCCTTGTCGCTTTTTTCCGTAACCGCAACTGCCATCCAGGCCATAATTGGCGGGCAGATCCAGTTAAAGAACATCAGGTGAGAGTGGGCATGTCGGATATTGGCTAAGCTTATACCGTCAGGCAGCGGGTAGAGCATTCCGTAGCGATACAGAAAACCGGTAATTCCGGCAATAATGAAGCTAATTAAAGAGAGCTGCCAAACTCGAATGAAGGATTTTGGTAAAGTCATTTAGCTATAATTATAAAAAGTCCCCCTTACCCCGTAAGGGGGACTTTAATTTCCGGCATAAGCAGCAGTTCGTTTAGCATGATGAATGGCTCCAATTACGATACCAAACAGTATCATCGCCAAAGCCTGGTGTAATACTCCAAGCCATACAGGTACGTGATAAATCAAAGTAAACACCCCGGTCAAGTATTGAATCAGTACGGCTGCAAACACGCTTAATACCCACATTTTGGTGGTGAATGAGGTCTCAAGCCGGTAAGACCGAATCCACATTCCGATAGCGATCACACCAAGAACAGTTGCCAATATCCGGTGAATCCATTGAACCGTAACCATGTTCTCAAAGAGATTGATCATCAACGGTTCCATCAGCCACAGCTCGGGCGGAATCCAGAACTGGTACATTTTTGGAAACGTATTGTAAATATGTCCGGCGTGCATTCCTGCAACAAAAGCTCCATAAACGACCTGAATTGAGAGGATTACCAGAAATAGCCAAAGCCATTTTCGAAGTTCAGGTGCTCCTGACTCCGCTTGCTTTCTTTTTGATTTAAGATCGAGCGCGAACCAAACGCAAAGACCGAAAATGGCAAATGCCAGCGAAAGATGCGCGGCCAGCCGGTAGGGACTTACCCTGGGTACGTCCACCAGTCCGCTTTGCACCATATACCAACCCATCAACCCCTGTGATATACCAAGCCCCAGCAAGAGCAATGCCCGTTTCAACTGCTTCGAATCCAGTTTCTTTTTAACCAGAAACCATCCGAATGGTATGATGAATACCAGTCCGATCAGCCTGCCGGCCATCCTGTGCATATACTCCCAAAAGAAGATGAATTTAAACTCCCCCAGGCTCATACCCCTGTTTACCTGTTGATACTCAGGAAACTGCTTGTATTGGTCGAATGCCTCCTCCCATTGTGTTTCCGAGATTGGGGGGATAGAGCCCATAATCGGTTTCCAGTCTGTCATAGAGAGCCCTGATCCGGTAAGGCGTGTTATTCCGCCGATAATCAGAATCAAAAATACAAGAGTTGCACCGCTCCAGTACCAGGCGCGAAGGTGTTTTTTGTCGGTTGGGGTCATTTGGGTGTCTGTAGATTTACTATGGCTTTTAATGAAAGTCCCCCTTAGAAGGGGGAATGTTTAAACGCGTTTAGCGTTTACACGGGGGGATGGTAAAGAGGCGTTGTTGTGATTCCAAAATTATTTAAGACTCATTGCCTTTACCGATCATCCCCCGATCCGCTAAAGCGGATCCCGCCCCCTTCTCCCATTGGGATCCCTCCGGGGAAAGGGGGACTTTTCTTCCTAAAAATCTTTCTTCTCAAAAACCCTCAGTCCAAACCACATTGGAACGGCCAGCCAGATGGCCAGCATTCCGCTTGCGGTGATGATCCCCATTGATGAACCGAAGAATCGGTTGAACACTGCGCCGGTATAACCCATCAGCGCCGAGATGTCGAACTCCAGCATCACCATGATGCGGGCCAGATCGATCGGATTGAGCATGGATACGACAATTACAAACTGCTCGAGCGGGTAATCACCAAATGTAAATACAAGCATCAACACAAGGCCGTCGTACAAAATAGCCAGAAACAACCAGATCACAATGGTGAAACCGAACCCTTTAATTCTGTCCTCGTAGAACAACAGTCCCAAAACAAATCCAAGTGAGGCAAATATCAGGGTTAACACTCCACCCAGCCCCAGCACCATGGTTGAGGCTGTGCCATCCAGCATCAAAATCCCGTGCCAGCCCAAAGGCAGCATAGCTCCTAAAACAAAAGCAGCCATCAGCGGAGTGGATATACCCAGGAAAAGCCCCCAATAGAGCACACTTCGGTTGATCGGCTGGATGAGCAACAGTTCCACAAACTCCCTCGACTGGTAGATGTAGAGGATGCCGTAGATCATACTCACCAGCGGCACAAACAGCAGCATAACGTTCGACAGGCTAAGCAGTGTTTCCGCACCTCCTCCACCAAATCGAAGCAGTGAGTCGGTCAGTACCA
>REDT01000188.1 GCA_007693295.1 Balneolaceae bacterium | reverse complement strand
ACATAGCTCTCAAACGGAGTTCCCCGCATTCCATTGAAAAATCTCATATCAGCTGTAACTACTGTTTCGTCATACTCAATTGCAGCCGCCAGGTAACATGCATCATACTGAGTAATTGGCAGTGCCGAGGATAGGTCAAAAGCCATTCCTGAAACCAATTTATAGGGAACTACATCGAATGGCATGTTCCTGATTTCCTGAATCATTTGAACCGCATCACTCTGTTCAACCAATCTCTGCCGGACTTTTTTGGTGACAATGGCATCGAATTCAATTAAAAAAAGATCAGGAATAATCATCCTGTTGAATGAGCTCAGGATCTCGCCGGCTTCTTTAAATTTATTTTCCGGGAGAAACCATTTAATAGCCACGCAAGCATCAATTACTGGAATATTCATCTGTCTCTCTCTTCAGAAAGTTCTTCCCCGCTATCAGGAAAATTCTTACCTGAAGCTTTATACTTCACCAATATTTCATTGACCCTTCCTCTTGTAGCTGCAATATCAGGTTTTGCATGAAATTCTACGAGTTCTTTTAGTTCTTCCTGCAGAGACCTGTTGTTACTTGCAGCCCTCTCCTTTAGTTTTTCAAGAGTTTTCTTGTCGATATTTCTGATGAGTACATCTGCCATGATTCAATATTTTAACTGTTGATATCATTATGATATCATTTTTTAATCAAAATTACAATACCTTGGTTTTGCGTGCCGATTGCTTATTTTTGTAGTTTAAATCATCATCAAATAGAATACATGAGCTTGGATAAAAATACTCAAATCGGTGTTATTGGAGCGGGAACAATGGGAACAGGTATTGCACAGGTGGCTTCAACATTTGGCCACAAAGTTGTGCTGTATGATCCCTATTCCGATCAGTTAAATTCTTCAAAGTCAGGCCTCGAAAAAATACTGAATCGCCAGGTCGAAAAAGAGAGAATGACCCAAAGTGAGGTAGACTCCATTCTCGAAAGAATAGTTTTCACAGACAATCTTTCAACCCTTTCAGGGTCCGGCTTTCTGATCGAAGCCATTGTAGAAGATCTTGAAATTAAGAAGGAGGTTTTTCAGAAGGTTGAGGAGATTTTAGAGGATGATGCAATTTTAGCCACCAATACCTCCTCCCTGTCTATTGCTTCTATCTCTTCGGCACTTAAACGTCCTGAACGATTTTTGGGCGTGCACTTTTTTAATCCTGCTCCCTTAATGAAGCTTGTTGAAATTATTCCGGGCATTTCAACGGATGAAGCAGTTACAGTTTCAGCCCGATCCCTGATCGATACCTGGCAGAAAGTAACCGTTAGAGCCAAGGATACCCCGGGCTTTATTGTAAACCGTGTGGCGCGTCCGTTCTATGGCGAAGCTCTCAGGATTTACGAAGAGGGAGTTGCCGATGCAGCCACAATCGACTGGGCGATGAAAGAGCTTGGTGGATTTAAGATGGGGCCGTTTGAATTAATGGATCTGATCGGCCATGATGTAAACTACAAGGTTACCGAGTCTGTCTTCAAAGAGTTCTATTATGATCCGCGTTTCAAGCCCTCGTTTGCACAAAAACGCCTGGTGGAGTCCGGGCGCCTCGGCAAGAAAACAAACCTCGGTTTCTACGACTACCGTGATGGAGCCAAAAATCCGGAACCTGTAAAAGATGCCGTTCTGGGAGAAAAAATTCTGCACCGCATATTGGCTATGCTGATCAATGAAGCGGTAGATGCCGTATTTATGAATGTAGCCAGCATTGAAGACGTAGACCTGGCCATGACCAATGGCGTCAACTATCCAATGGGTTTGTTGAAGTGGGCCGATGAACTGGGCCCAAGCAGAGTGCTCGATTGGATGAGTGCACTCCAGGTTGAGTATCGTGAGGATCGATACCGGCCTAATCCGCTTTTGAAACAGAAAGTAAGGAGAGGTGAAAATTTCTATGAATAACCTGAAAGAGACCGGACCACACCGCATTGTAAATCACATGCTTGAAAATGATCTCTTCAGCCAATGGATGGGTGTTGAAGTTCTGGATGTGAAAGAGGGGTATTGTAAAATAAGGTGCCGGGTAAAAGAGGAGATGTTAAATGGCTTTAAGGTAACACATGGCGGTATTGTATTCTCACTGGCCGACAGTGCGCTTGCATTCTCCGCAGCAACCTATGGCAGGGTTGCTCTTGCCATCGACAACTCCATATCGATTGCCAAAAAAACAACCGCAGGCGATCTGCTTACGGCAACCTCTGAATGCATCCATTTGACCCATAAAACAGGTATTTTTGAAGTAAAAGTCAGAAATAACGACGACGACCTTATTGCGCTTATGAAGGCAACGGTCTATAGAACCGGAGAGGAGTTTGATTCTTGAAAGGTTTCTTTCCGAAATGTGTATCATAACTGTAATAGATCAACATATCTTTTAGTTGAACTTTTAAGCACAATCTGCGTAAAGTATCTCAACTTGCAGCATTTAAACATTGACGATGGGATTAAAAAACGAAACAAAATCTTCTTACAACACCAAAACCTTCTACAGGGAGTATGTGAGCGGTATGAACTCGCGGCAATTGGGCAAGGAGTTTCAGTCCGATTCAGAACGGCTCAAACAGTTGTACTATGACGCGCTGAAAGAGACAAATCCAAAAGTTCCAACAACAGATATTCCATTTTCACAAAAAGCCCTGAGCCTTCTCTCAGCTTTGACAAAACGTCTGAATCCGGTACGAAGGCTCGTCTTTGGGGTTGCGCTGGTTAGTTTCCTGGTACACTACATCTTCTCCTTCTTTGGGTTTTCACAACCCTTTCTCCTCCCTCTCTCTTTCATAGCTGTTATGGTTATTTTACTCATTGAACTCCTTGAAAAGTCGGACGTTCAGAAAGAGCTCGACTTTGCCAGGGATATTCAGTTGAGCCTGTTGCCTCCATCAAATATACAAATGGGGCATATTGAAGCGCACTCTTTTGCAGCTACAGCACAGGAGGTTGGAGGTGATTATGTGGATATCATCCAAACCGATAAAGGAGCATACGTCATTATTGCCGATGTTTCAGGCAAGGGAATGAGCGCAGCCCTCTATATGGTTCGCATGCAGGCGTTGGTTCACCTGCTCATAACCAAATTGCAGCCGGGCCCGAAGGAGCTCTTTCTTGAACTGAATAACTACGTGAAGTCGAACAAGATGGATAAAACATTTGTAACGGGCTGTGTTGCGTACTTTCCAAACAACGAGGACCATTTTGTGATTGCACGGGCGGGCCATAATATCCCGTTGGTGTACAGCAAAAAACACGACGCCACCTTTAAACTGAAAACGGATGGTTTTGCTTTGGGCATGACCTCCACCAAAGTTCTGCGCAAAACACTTGAGGAGAAAAAGTTCCAGTTTGAACCGGGTGACAGCCTGCTGCTCTATACCGACGGCCTAGTTGAGCTTAGAAATGATAAAGGTGAAGAGTTCACCGAAGAGCGGCTTGATGGCCTCTTCTCCATTTATGGATCACTGCACGCCAAAACAATAACTCAGAAGATTCAGTCATCCATCGAGCTTTTTCTTGGCGATGAGAAACCCATGGATGACGTTACCTTCACTACCATTCATAAAAACGAACCGGTTAAGCAGATCAGTTAATAAACTTTAGTTCGATTCTAAAATGCTGATTATTTCGTATCGCTACGCGTTCAGAAAATGAGCACTTCGTGTTCAAAAGATAAACCCTCCTGTGTAAGGAGGGGTCAGGGGAGATAGCCTTAGGGTTTTGAGTTAATGTACTGAATACACCGATTAAACCACCCCTAAATTCGCTTACGCGTTCAAAAAATGAGCCCTCCTTGCCCCATAGGGATCACTATGTGGGAAAGGAGGGGACTTTCAAGTATCTCAACCGACCTATTATCAATCGAACTCAGGTAATAAGTTTTCTGCTGTTTTCCAGGATCTTCTCAACGGTAAGGCCAAGATGCTCATAAACATCCTGGTAAGGAGCTGATTCACCATAGCGGTCTATCCCTATCGCTACTCCCTCACTGCCGGTCCACTTGTGCCAACCGAGGGTAGCTGCAGCCTCAATTGAAACTCTTTGCGGCACAGCCGGAGGCAGTACAGCGTTGCGATACTCTTTTGATTGAGCCTCAAACAGTTCCCAGCTCGGCATGCTTACAAGCCGGACAGAAACTCCTTCCGACTCCAGTACTTTAGCTGCCTCAACAATAAGCTGCACTTCCGACCCTGAAGCCATCAGGATGATATCCGCTTTTGATCCCGATTCCTTCTTCAGGATATATCCACCCTTCTCAACCCCGCTTGCGCTGCCAAATTGTTTACGATCTGCAATCGGGAGATTCTGTCGGGTAAGTACCAGCATTGTAGGGCCTGTCTTATTCTCAAGAGCTGCTTTCCAGGCATACGATGTCTCATTGGCATCAGACGGCCGAATAACAGTTACATTGGGTGTTGCCCTGAGTGCTGCCAAATGTTCTATAGGCTGATGGGTTGGCCCGTCTTCTCCAAGGCCGATACTGTCGTGAGTAAAGATGTAGATTGCAGGGATTTTCGAAAGTCCTGCGATTCTGATTGCGGGTTTGTTGTAGTCTGAAAAGACCAGGAATGTGCCACCAAAAGGGATGATACCGCCATGAAGGGCCATACCGTTCATTGCAGCGCCCATTGCGTGTTCGCGAACTCCATAGTGAACATTTTGGCCGCTGTAGTTACCGGCCTCGAAAACACCTTTTCCAATTATTTCTGTATTCACACTGCCCTTCAGATCAGCAGATCCACCCACTAAATTAAAAATACGTTTAGCGATTTCGTTGATTACAGCACCCGAAGCCTTTCTGGTGGCCATTCCCTTCTCATCAGCATCGAATTGGGGAAGTACATCCTCCCAGCTATCAGGTAAATTACGCGTTACATACTCCTTGAAACCAACTCCATCAACCGGATACACTTTCTCATAATCTTTAAGATGATCTTTCCACTCAGCCTCGAGCTCACTACCCTTCTTAACAGCTTTTCTGTACTCTTTTAGCACGTCTTCATCAATATGGAAGGGCTCTTTATTCTCAACACCCAGATTCTCTTTGGTTAACAGAATCTCCTCTTCTCCAAGGGGTGATCCATGAGAGGATGCAGAATCCTGTTTATTAGGGCTGCCAAAACCGATATGAGTTCTGCACTCAATCAGGGATGGCTTATCTGTTGTTTGTGCGCGCCTGATGGCTGCCTCAATCTCAGTGTGATTGTGTCCATCTATCACCTGAACATCCCAGTTGTAGGCTTCAAATCGTTTCTTGGTATTATCAGTGAAGGTCAGGTCTGTTGATCCATCAATAGAGATATTGTTCGAATCGTAGAGATAGATCAGCTTGCTCAAATTCAAGTGGCCGGCAAGGGACGCAGCTTCATGAGAGATTCCCTCCATCAGATCTCCATCGCTCACAATGGCATAGGTAAAGTGATCAACCAGCGTGTGGTTATCCTTATTGAATGTTTCAGCCATAAATGCTTCAGCCATTGCCATTCCAACACCGGTGGCAAATCCCTGACCTAACGGGCCGGTAGTTGTTTCTACTCCCGGAGTAAGGCCAAATTCGGGGTGCCCCGGCGTAATGCTGCCGATCTGCCTGAAATTTTTAATCTCTTTAAGAGGCAGATCATAACCGGTTAAATGGAGCAGGGAATATAAAAGCATGGAGCCGTGTCCGGCAGAAAGGATAAAACGGTCGCGATCGAACCAACGTGGATTGTGAGGATTATGTTTCAGAAACTTGGTCCAGAGAACATAGGCAGCATCTGCCATTCCCATAGGCATTCCGGGATGACCGGAGTTTGCTGCCTGTACAGCATCCATGGATAGGGTTCGGAGTGTATTTACGCATCGCTGTGTTAATTGATCGGAACTGTTCATGTAAATTGTTAATAGTTTGAGAGAGACGGTTAATTGAGCGGCAAAAAGATAGCCAAGATTGATGCAAGGGGAAAGGAATCTTATAAAGATTGATAAGATTTCATCGGTTTTAGCCCGGATATCTGAAATAGGCTCCAAAGAGTTGCAGACGGCTCATGAAGTTCCATCATTTTCTGTTCTTGTTATTTCGAATCTGGATCATCAACACCGATAGCAGCACGAGCAGTATTCCAATGATCTGAAGAAAGTTTAAAATTTCACCATATAAAATTACCCCGATCAAAGTGGCCGCTATGGGCTCTGTCATTGTTGTTATGGATGCCTTGCCGGCTTCAATTCTGCCCAGGGCTTCTGTATAGAGTAAATAAGCCAATACGGTAGGAAATATTCCCAGTGAAATAATAACCAGGAGTATATTCAGATCCTGAAGCCTCTCAAGGGTTGGTGGTGTTACCAGCCCGCTCAAAGGAGTAATAAATAGAGATGACATTAAAAACGTATAAAAAATAATTGTCAGGGGTTGGTACTTCCTCAAGGCAGCTTTACTGAATATTGTATAGAGAGCGAATCCAAACCCTGCTGATATCCCAACAAAAGCTCCGTATAAGGATATTTTGCCCGTATCTGAGAATAATTCTACAACTAAAACAACTCCAAGAAGTGTTAAAAATAGCGCCGTAAGCTTTTGAGGTGTAATAAGCTCTTTAAAGAAAATTCTCGCCATAATTACAACAAATGCCGGGCCGGTGTATAGTAAAACAACGGCAACCGACAAGCTTGTCTCACCGATAGCCGTAAAGTAGCTCCAGTTGAAGAAGCTGATGCTCAAAACCCCGGTTCCAAAAAAGAGATAGAGGTGCGATATTTGAATTGAAAGAAGTGATTTGTCTCGTATGAGCAGATAGAAAAAGAGAAGGACAGTTGCCGTGATTACGCGAAAAGCAACGATCTCAATTGACGTGAAGCCCCACGTGTTTAATAAGTCAATATAAATACCAATAGTACCCCAAAGGATAGCGGCCGTAGCTACCATCAGATATGGCAGGTGTTTGAGAAGTTTTGGAGACAAAAAAGAAGTGATTTTTATCTTTACAGATGGTTAAAAAAAAAGCCACGCTTTTCGCGTGGCTTTTTAAAAGTGTTTATATGGACAG
>REDT01000151.1 GCA_007693295.1 Balneolaceae bacterium | reverse complement strand
TGAGTTTGATTAAATCTCTGCCAGCTCTCTTAAAAAAGCTTCAAACTCCGGGGTGTCGTACTTTGCCAGGCCCTGCTTCTCCAGCATAAGCCTGCCATCAGATGAAATAACATAGGTGGTGGGGATCATCTGGCTTTGATAGGTGCCGGGAGCTTTTCTGCGAAAGTGATAGATGGGCATCTCATATCCCCTGCGGTTCATGAACTCTTTTGCCTTGTCAAAATCTTCGTCCATTGAGATCAAAAGGAAATTCACGTTGTCATACTCACTAAATGTATTGTAAAGAGCATGAATTGAGGGCATTTCAGCAATACAGGGCGGGCACCATGTTGCCCAGATATTCATAAACACAACCTCTCCCTCGAAATGGCCGAGTGAAATAACGGAACCCGACTCATCCGCAAAGTAGAATTCACGGCTGGCTTCCGGAAACGTGTCGGTCATTGAGGGAATATCGGGTTTGATCAGGCCGGTTGCCAGTAAACCTCGCTGCATCGTGCCGATAACCTGGGTGTGCAAGCCTGTAAAGTAGAGAAATGCAATAACTCCAATAATGACACCCCATTCAATCAGGGATTTTTTCCGTTTCTCTTTTTTGCTCTTTTCCATTTTGGTAATCGGGTTATTCAATATTTTAATGTGAATTCGATATAAATTCTTTGAATTTGGCAACAAGGAAGTCCCCTCCTTTTCAAGGAGGGGATTTAGGGGTGGTTGGAATAGGCTAATTAGCTAATTTCTAAACTTTAAGCCCTGCTCTAAGTGCTCTAACCACCCCCGGCCCCTCCTTATAAAGGAGGGGAGGCTCTTTTTCCAAATTCTTGTATAGAACTCACGTTATTTTATAAATGAAGCAATTTCATGCAGTTCCTTCTTTTTGATATCCGGCACTTCTGCATTTTCTGCAGGATAACCGGTTACAAGAAGTAGAAATGGCCGTTCGTTTTCCGGCCGGTCGAGAATCTTGTTTAGAAAGCCCATGGGGCTGGGTGTGTGCGTAAGAGTGGCCAGCCCTGAGTAATGAAGGGCGGTAATGAGCATGCCCGAAGCAATGCCTACTGACTCTTTAACGTAGTAGTGCTTCTTCTTGCTGCCATCTTCATTGAATCCATAGCTTTTTGAAAATATGGCGATCAGGCAGGGGGCTTCCTCAAGAAAGGGTTTGTTATGATCGGTTCCGAGCGGATAGAGATCTTCGAGCCACTCTTCACTCGCTCTGCTATCATAAAACTCCTTTTCCTCTTTTTCGGCAGCGGCCCGTATCTCACTCTTTATCTTTGCATTTTTCACTACTGCAAAGTGCCACGGCTGCAAATTGGCTCCGTTGGGTGCCGTACCGGCTGCAATCAGGCAGTCCTCAATTACGCCGTCGGGTATAGGACGGGTTGAGAAATCGCGGACTGTACGACGTCGCTGCAGCTCTTTTTTAAACCAGTCGGCCCTCTCTTGCATCTCGCCGGGCTGATACTCTATGTATTGAGATAAAGGTAAAAATGAGGGCTGTTTCATCTGGCTAATGGTTTATGGCCGTATTTTTATCTCAATCTTGCTGGTGGCCGAACGGTCACGACTCTGAATGGCGATTGTTTGCTGTATTCGATTGGCAATCTCTTTGAGCCCGATAGCTGCAGGGGATGCCGGATCTGCTGCCACTATAGGCGTGCCGGAATCACTGGTTTCACGTATCTGCTGTCGAAGGGGTACTTCACCCAAAAAAGGTACTTCCAGTTTTTTTGCCAGGTTTCTGGCTCCGTGTTTGCCAAAGATGTAGTACTTCTTTTCGGGGGCGTCGTCGGGCACGAAATAGGCCATATTCTCCACAATTCCCAAAACCGGCACATTCACCTTGCCGAACATTGCAACCCCTTTACGAACATCATCAAGAGCAACGACTTGAGGGGTGGAAACAATGATAGCCCCTGTTAGCGGTACGGTTTGAACAATAGTTAGTTGAATATCACCTGTTCCGGGAGGCAGATCCAAAATAAGATAGTCCAGTTCGCCCCACTCAACCTCCTGCATAAACTGCTTTACGGCACTGGTAACCATGGGACCGCGCCAGATCATGGCCTGGTCGGTATCAACCAGAAAGCCCATGGAAACAAGGTGAACGCCGTGCTTCTCAATGGGAACCAGTTTTTTCTGAGTTGTTATACTCGGCCGTTCGGTAACGTTAAACATGGTTGGCACGCTTGGACCGTAGATATCTGTATCGAGCAACCCAACTTTTGCGCCGGTTTGCGCCAGGGATACGGCCAAATTTGCCGCCACTGTAGATTTACCGACTCCGCCTTTGCCGGAAGCCACGGCTATTATATTTTTAACGCCGCTTAAAACCTGTTCCTGTTTGGGTGGTTCCTTTGGCTGTTGCGGTACGGAATCATCCCCGTCGAGCTCTCTCTGCTTTGATATATTAATACCCACTGTGATATCCAATATGGCGTCTTTGTCAACAAACTTCTTTATGGCTGCCGAACACTCTTTCTTTAAATGTTCGGCCAGTTTATCATCCTTTTTTGGAAGCTCAAGGGTAAATGCCACATATTTGTCCTGAATGATAAGATCTTGTATCAAATCGAGTGTAACCAGGTCTTTCTCATAGTGAGGGTGCAATACGTGTGAGAGTGCGCTTTTAATCTGTTCTTTGTGGATAGACATAAATGTTTTGCGTGCTTGAAATTGTTACCTTTCAAAGATAATCAGAAATGGAGGCAAACTAAACGACTTAATTGCCCCCAACATTTCCGGTTAAGCGCTAAAGTTAGCTTTTAATCGTAAACGTATTATGAAATCATCACCTGATGTCAGATTTGCAGAAAAAAGACGCCTACACATTTGCTAAAACTCCAACCGCAATACCCGTTCCGGGTGATAAGGTGATCCGGGAGTATATTGGCAGGTTAAATAGCAGCACCGAGAGTATATCGGTAGCTAAAATGGTGGCTCCGCCGGGATGGGAAGAGCCCCGTCAGATTCCTGAATTTGATGAACTGACAATCGTTCTCTCCGGTAAAATGCAGGTTGAAATAGACAATGAAGTGATTGAGCTTCAGGCAGATGAACCATTTATTGCGCATAAGCGACATTTTGTTCGGTATTCCAATCCCTATGATGAGCCTGCCGAGTACTGGGCAATCTGTATTCCGGCATTTTCCATCGAAACCGTAAATCGAGATAAAGAATAAGTACATACTATGTTGAAAAGAACACCTTTCTATTCAGAGCATGAAAAAATGAGTGCCAAATTAATCGATTTTGGTGGTTTTGAAATGCCGGTACAGTATGCAGGAATTAAACAGGAGCATATGGCTGTGCGCGAAAACGCAGGCCTTTTTGATGTATCCCACATGGGAGAGTTCTATTTTAAAGGCCCTGAAGCTCTGAACCTGATACAGAAAATAACGATCAACGACGCCTCCCTGCTGGTTCCCGGAAAGGCACAATACACGGCAATGTGTTATGAAGACGGGGGAATCGTAGACGACCTCCTGATTTACATGCTGGACGAAACCAGCTACATGCTTGTTGTGAATGCTTCAAATATTGAGAAAGATTGGGAGTGGATTGTCTCACAAAACACCATGAATGCCAACATAGAAAATCGCTCTGATGAAATTGCGCTTTTGGCTCTGCAGGGGCCAAAGGCGGCTGAGATACTTCAAAAACTCACCAATACGAATGTATCAGAAATTAAATTCTACACCTTTGAGAAGGGAACCGTTGCGGGAGAACCGGGTGTAATTATCTCCGCTACGGGCTATACCGGCGAAAAAGGGTTTGAACTCTATATAGACACAACCATATCCGATCCAATAAAGATCTGGAGCCAGCTATTTGAGCATGGCGAGGATTTAGGCCTTGAGCCGGTTGGCCTGGGAGCGCGCGATACATTACGGCTTGAGATGGGTTATGCTCTTTATGGGAATGATATTACAAGCGACACTAATCCGCTGGAAGCCGGAATGGGATGGTTGACAAAACTGGATAAAGGTGACTTTATTGGTAAAGAAGCTCTTTTAAATCAGAAAGAGAAGGGATTAGACCGTAAATTGATGGGCTTTGTAGTATCAGAACCCAGGAATGTACCTCGCTCCGGTTACGAGATCAACGACGAAAAGGACAACAAAATTGGTTTTGTTACCAGCGGAACACAATCGATCTCTTTGAATAAAGGTATAGGGATGGGTTATATTTCAGCAGACAAAGCGGTACCAGATAACGTTGTAAACATACAAATACGGAAAAAGAAAGTGGAAGCTGTTCTTACACGCCCCCCATTTTATAAAAAAAAGAGTTAATGAATAAGATTAGAAACATAGATGTATTTTTTTCTGCGCAATCCTTCCAGGAAAATGAACTGCGCAATAAGGCTGTAGTCGTAATTGATGTGCTCAGGGCAACTTCAACCATCGTTACGGCTCTGAAAAATGGGGCCAAAGCTGTTATTCCGGTTGGCGACATGGCAGAAGCGAGTAAAATTGCACAAAATGTAGATTCTGATAACTACCTGTTGTGCGGTGAAAAAGACGGTGTAAAGATTGAAGGGTACGACCTTGGGAACTCACCTCTTGAATATAATGCGGATGTAATAGGCGGTAAAACGCTGATATTTAATACAACCAACGGCACCAAAGCGATTAAAAAATCGCTTGGTTCAGCACGTATTTACATCGCTTCATTTCTGAATTTTTCATCCGTGATTAGTGCGCTGCACAACGAAACCCACGACATCGTTCTGCTTTGTGCGGGCTGGAAAGGGCGTCTTGCATTGGAAGACACGTTGCTTGCCGGTATGATTATTCACAATTTAAATGGGGGGTCTATCTCTGAAGAGGCACCGGATGGAGCTAAAGTGGCCTTCAGTATTTATGAAAAATATGGCGGCAATATCGAGGCTGTAGTACACGGTTCGAATCACGCAGCCAGATTAAAGGCTCTGATTGGAGATGATGACGTGAATTTCTGCTGTAAAACCGATACATGCGACTTATTGCCTATACTGCACGACGGAATTATTTCTATATCCCATGGCTAAAAAGAAACAGACCAATACGTTCTTAAGCAGTTTTAACTACACCCGAAAGATGGAGGTGGCAGGAATACTGATTATTGCCGTTGCTTCACTTTTACTGCTAAGTATAGCGTCATACAATCCAAACGACTACGGCGTGGTGAAGTCGCTTTCGTCGTGGTCACTGTTCCAGATGGATCAGGGTCCGGCGCTGCGAATCAGTAACTGGCTGGGATTTGTGGGTGCGTATATATCCTACCTGTTTGTACATACCCTGTTCGGCTACGTCAGCATTATTGTTCCGATTCTGATTGCATCAATCGGATGGTACATATTCCGTCAAAAAGATTTGAGCCTGCTCGGATGGCCGCTTGCCTATGGAATGTGGATGATGGTACTGATCAGCACAACCGTGGGATGGTTTTATAACGAATACGAAGCCTATTCGATGGTATGGAGTGGAAATTCAGGAATCTCTGTTGCCCGCATACTTCAGAACATTACCGGGATTGGCTCAATCATCATCCTAATGGTTCTGCTATTTGTGTCGCTTCTGATTTTGGTAGACAGAGATCTTCAAAAAACAATCGATATATTTAAAAACTGGATATCCAATTATAAAGAGAACAGAGAGCTCCGGAAGGAAGAGAACCGGCGTAAGAAAGAACAGAAAGCCACATTGATGCAGCAGCAAAAAGCTGAGGCGGTCCAAAAGAGAGAGTTCGTAGAAAAGAACCAGAAAGAGAATAGAAAACAGGAACCGGTAACGATCGATGATATCGTTGAGCGATCACAGAAAGAGGATCTGAAGCGGGCTGAAGAGCGAAAGAAAGAGAGTGCGGAACTTGAAAAGAAACCGCCAAGGGCAATTCTGGAGAAGAAGCCGAAACAGACCGTGGGAGATGATGAAGATGACGTGGAAATCTCTGTTTTTATCGGTGAAGGTGATGAAGAGGCCAGTGATAAAGAGCTCGATCGCGTTAATAAAGATAAAGCAAGAGAGATTCCGGTAATCAAATATAAGTTTCCGGGTATCGACCTGCTCGAGTCACCCCCCAATGAAGGGAACGAGGTAGATCTTGAGGAGATTAAAGAGAACAAGCGCATCATTCTCGATAAATTGAAACGGCATAAAATTGAGATTTTAAGCATCAACGCAATTGTTGGGCCTACCGTGACGCTTTATGAGCTGGAGCCTTCTCCTGATGTGAAGATCAGTAAAATTGAAAGCTACGCTAACGACTTAAAGATGGCTACTGCAGCACATGGACTTCGGATTATTGCCCCGATTCCCGGCCGTTCTGCAGTGGGTATTGAGGTTCCAAACAGTACCCGCGAAACGGTTTACATTAAGTCGGTCATCAATACCAAGAAGTTTGTGGAGACGAGTTTTGAACTGCCTGTGGCTTTTGGAAAAACGATTGAGAATGAAGTGTTTATGATCGATCTGACCAAAATGCCGCATCTGCTTATTGCAGGCGCAACCGGGTCGGGTAAGTCTGTGGGTATCAATACCATTATTACATGTTTGCTCTATAAGTGTCATCCCGACGACCTGAAGTTTGTTTTGATCGATCCGAAGAAAATTGAACTCTCTCTCTACAGAAATATCCAGAATCACTATTTGGCCGTGCTGCCGGGAGCTGAAGAGCCGATTGTAACCGACACCAGTTTGGCACTTGAAACACTTGAGAGCGTTACCAAAGAGATGGATGAGCGTTATGATCTTCTCAAAATGGCTATGGTGCGCGACATGAAATCGTACAATGAAAAATTTAAATCAGGTGAACTGGACGCAGACCTGGGCCATCGCCATCTTCCTTATATAGTGGTTATTATTGATGAACTGGCCGATTTGATGATGACGGCCGGAAAACAGATTGAAGAACCGATTGCGCGACTTGCGCAGCTTGCACGAGCGATTGGAATTCACCTTGTGGTTGCTACTCAGCGCCCATCTGTAAATGTGATTACCGGTACCATCAAAGCCAATTTCCCGGCGCGAATAGCCTACCAGGTAGCGTCAAAAGTGGACTCCAGAACCATTTTGGATACCGGAGGCGCCGATCAGCTGGTGGGCCGGGGTGATATGCTCTTTACCAATGGTGCAGGCATGACCCGTATCCAGAATGCATATGTTGACACAGATGAGGTAGAGAGAATTACCTCCTTTATTGGTGAGCAGAGAGGCTATAAGAAACCTTTCCACCTGCCCGCAGTTAAAGATGATGAGTCAGGGATTCCCGACCCGCTCGACGATATCGACGAACTGTTCAAGGATGCAGCCAGAATTGTAGTACTCCACCAGCAGGGATCGGTATCGCTGCTTCAGCGCAAGCTGAAGATCGGATACAACAGGGCGGGACGGATTATCGACCAGCTCTTTAATGCAGGTGTTGTGGGTGCCTACCAGGGCAGTACCGCGCGTGATGTAAAAATCAGTGATGAGGAGGAACTCAATGAGATATTTCATGAAATTGGTGTTTAAAAGCATATTTACGGTATTGATAACAACCCTGCTCATTGGCAGTGCCACAGAACTGTACGCCCAGTCTGAAACACCCGAATTTGACAGGCTGAAAGGCGCCTTTGAGGACAACCGTGTTTTTACGGCCTTTTTCTCACATGAATACAAAGACTCATTTACCGGAGAGCGACAGTACTCTGAGGGCAGGATATGGATCGGAAAAGACCGATATAAGATTGAAGGTCAAAACCAGGTTATGGTTGTTGATGGAGAAACATCAACGGTTTATGATGGTTCTAAAAACAGGATTATCGTCAGCGATTACATTGAAGAGGAAGATGATTTTGCTCCATCGCGCATGCTTCAGGGTGTTGATGAGACGTTCACAGTTCAGGAAGAGGGTTTGCCCAGTGGAGAGTTCAGGATTGCTCTCAAATCGGACGACCCTTTTTCGATCTTTATGGAGGTTCAAATCTACCTCACTTCCGATGGTGAGCCCTTGCGAATTGAAGCGATCGACCAGGTAGAGAATGTGTTGGTCACGCAATTTTTGGAGGGAAGCTTTATCAGAGATGAACAGGATGAGATGTTCACCATGGAGGTTCCGGAAGATGCCGAATTAATTGACCTGCGCCAGGGATCATAATGAGTAAACGTGTACTCAACATTTTGGTTTCCATTATTGTTGCTGCACTTTTTGTATGGCTGGCTATCCGGAATGTTGATCTCACAGAGCTTTGGATTCAGATGCGCAGTGTCACATATTACTGGATCCCTTTTTTTATTGTTGCAATGCTGTTCAGCCACTTCCTGAGGGCAGAGCGCTGGAGGCTTTTGCTGATCAGTGAAAACAAGAGTGTAAACAGGTCTACACTCTTTGCGGGAGTAATGCTTGGTTATGTATTCAACAATTTGATACCCAGGCTGGGTGAAATTTCCCGGCCGGTATACGTTGCCAGACAGCAGAATATGAGTTCAAGCAACCTGATTGGAACCATTGTTATTGAAAGGCTAATCGATGTAGCAACAATGATGTTTCTGATTCTGCTTGCGGCAATTTACCTGGTAAGCGATCTGGAGATGCTCCACCAGTTATTTGGAACAGAAGATTGGCCCTGGTTTGTATACCTGGCAGTACCCCTGCTTTTTGTACTTGTGGGTGCCGGTCTTTGGCTGATGTACAAACTGTTGTTAATACTTGAAAATAAATCTGATATTAGCAGCCCTCTTGTATTGAAAATTGTAGAAAAAGCACGATCATTCAGCGAAGGAATGATATCCATCCGATATGTGAAAAATTGGCCGCTGTTTCTACTGCTGACCGCCGGAATCTGGGGTGGATATATTATTATGACATTCCTGCCGTTTTACATGATGAATTTACAGGACCTTTACGGACTTGGGTTAAGTGATGCGGTAGTTCTGACCATGGTTTCGTCGGTTGGGGTCAGTATTCCCACGCCGGCAGGAATCGGTTCTTATCATCTGCTGATGCAGCAAAGCATGTGGTTGCTTTATGAAGTGCCATTGGTTACAGCACTTACTTACGCAACCATTACGCACGCAATTAATGTTCTGGCAGTATTTTTAATAGGTCCGATTGCTTTATGGTGGGATAAATACAATACACTCAAACAGGCCGGTATCCGTTAACCAATATTAAGATATGAAATCATACTACTGTTATATCAATACTCAATTGTCGTATAAAGACCTGCCCCATCGGGATTCCTACGGAATCAGCGTCGAAAATCAACGCTGTCAGATCCGCCGGCAGTCGGACACGGTCCGGTAGGTGTACCGCTAAAGCTGCACCTGCGGCTAACAGGTTGCTTGCGACAATTCATGCTTGACTTAACACTACACACCCAAAATTACTGGCAAGCCGCTGCTTGCCGGAATAAACAGATAAATACTTTCCATGCCTGAAAATGTGACTGAATTTAGGAGCAAATTCTATTTGAAATCTTCTCTGAAAATACGGCAAATTTATTTTTACTTTAAAGCTTAACAATTACAATCTATGCTAAGAATTTTCACTGTTACTTTATTCTGCTGTATTTCCCTATTAGCAACAACAATTGTGTTTGCGCAAGATGCACCGGCTGATCAGCAATCTTTGCTTCCGGAAATTGATCCGCAGGATATCGAGATTCGCAGCCAGTTTCAGGCCCGCTTTCCAGGATTGAGGAGGCAGCCGATATTAGGCTTTAACCCGCGTCCAAGAGTGTTTCAAATAGATCCGAACAGGCAGCCTTTTATTGAAGATGAAGAGACTGTTATGGCAAATCTGCCCATTGGCCAATTAGACAGGCCTCAAGCTCCGGTATATCAGCCGCTGGGCTATGCCGATCCGCAGAATGGATTTGCCCGGGTAGGGATGGGAAGTTACGTCACGCCGGAGGCAGACGTATACGCCATTACTAAACTTGGCAGCCGTAATTGGGTATCAGCAAATCTCAACTATTTATCAACCAACGGTCATCTGGATGAATTTACGAGTTCATCACGAAACGTTGATCTGAGCATCAATTCCTACAGTGCGTTTACAAAACGGGTCAAGCTGTCAACAAATCTGGGCGTAAGATCAAACTTTAATCACTTTCCAGGCTTGGTAACACAGAACGGCGAGCCTGCAAATATCAGAAACAGGATGTCGGGGGCAGGCTTTGATGGAGGTGCAGAATTGACATTTGCCCAAACTTCGCTCAGCGGCTTCACCTTTTCGTTTGATGGATACGGAAATCAGCTCGAACTCAACTCTGCACTGGACAATTATGGTGGTTCTTTGAATGAGTGGGGCGTGAACGGGAAAGCGGAATACTCCCGGTTAGGTGAGAATATTCAGGAAGTTCACAGGTTGAGACTAACATCTTCGGCAGGCGGTATTGAAACCTTTGGCAGCTCCATGCAGAGCTGGTCGGTGTCGCAGCTCTCAGCTCACTATGAAAGACTTTTCGATTATAAGACCGATATAAAGGCCTCTCTTGGAGTTGCGGGCGTTTCGGATGCAGTTGACGACTACTCATTCTATATAACTCCGAATATTACGGCCGTTCACACGCTATTTGATGGACTCGATGTGCGAGCTAAATTATCAGGCAGTCCGTCGCACCGCTCTCTTGCCGGCATTCAGGCTGAGAATCGATTCCTGGATCTTACAGCCCCGGTTGAGCATCAATACGAAGTGCTGGGGCTTGCAGAAGTGATACTGGAACCCTTCAGCGGTACAAGGTTGATGGGAGGTGTATCCTATCAGAATATCAAGAATTTTCTCTACTACACAAGAAACGAAAATGTGATTGCAGGCACAGGTTTTACGGAAGGATTTTACCAGGCTACATTCAGCCGGGCTAACATTACTAAACTCTATGGAGCTTTTTCGCAGGATTTGCGCCCGGATATGCTTTGGGTCAGGGCTGATGGTTACTGGCAAAGGCCAAGGCTCTCAGGTAACGGAAAAATTCCGTTTATTGAGTCCATCGGTATAAAAGGCACCGTATCATTCAGGCCGGTAAGGCAGCTTGTTGTGGAAGGCTGGGGCGAGTTTGTAGGCAGCAGGAAAGATTCATTTGACAATGATTTGTCCTCATTTATCTTGCTTGGTGGCCGCTTTGAGTTTTCCGTAAATGAACGTCTGGGAGTGTATGGTAAACTTCTTAACTTAACGGGTGAAGAATATGAACTGTGGCAAGGCGTTCCTGAGCGAGGTTTTCAGGCTTTTGTTGGTGTCACCTATCTATTTTAATTATGAAATCTACATTTATAAAAGCTTTTAAAGAAGTATTGCGGGAACAAATCTTGAACAAAAATAGAGTGGAAATTGAAGATTTGGGAATCTTTGAAGTGGTTCACCGTAAACAACACCAGAAAAAATATGAAAATGGCCGGGTGGTGATGATTCCACCCGCCGATGTTGTTGAATTCCAATCTAAAGTGAGGAGCTCTAATGAAAATTAACAAGGATAAGCTCATTGAGCTGCTTGTGGATAAGACAAACATGGAAAAAGTTGAGGTTGAAGAACAGCTTCAGCAACTTATTCAACGAATCATAGATGCCGCCGAACGCGGGAAAGCTCTTGAAATTAAAGAGTTTGGACTTTTTTATTTTGATGAAAACGGGGATTTAACGTTCGATCCTTCAAAAGAGTTAAGCACGGAAATTAATTTTAAATACGCCGGTATGGAACCGGTTGAATTGAAACCGCCCAGGGATTCAGCTTCAGATGATGCAGTTGCCGCACCTGATGAAAAAGAAGAACCCACTCCGAAAACGGCCAAACCGGCGCAGGAAAGTAAACCTGAATCGGACACAGACGAGGATGATGAGGAGCTCGATGATATTTTCGGTCTTGATGATATGGACGAGGACGATGAGGAAGTTACGGCTGGAGAACCGGAAGAAGAACCCGTGTCGAAAAGACCTTTTGAAACACCTGCCGATAAAGTAGACCGTGAGGATGACCCGTTTTCCGGATTATTGGGTGATGCTTCATCTAAGCTTTCGGCCAGTGAAAAGGGTTTCAAAGAGGAGCCGTCTGATTCGGATGATGATGAAGTACCGCCATCCCCGTCTATAAAGGATTCTAAAAAGGATAGCGATGCGGAAGAGCCTGCAGGTAAATCCACTAAAAAAGTTCCCGAAAAATCTTCACCAAAAACACCTGCAAAATCTTCTCCAAAAGTTCCTGCAAAAGTGGAAACGGATCCTGCTGTCAAGGCTAAAAAAACTGCAAAGCCAAAAACCCCTTCTAAACCGAGACGCGATCCGGTGATGGTGGTTATAAGTGTTGTGCTGGTTTTTGTTCTCGTAGCAGCAGCTTTTTTCGTAATTCCGGGCTTCCTTGAAGAGACGGAGCAAGTAGAAGCACCGGTAGAAACACCGGCAGAAGAACCGTTACCGCCAACTGAAGCGGATGCTACAAATGTTTTGGAACCCGTGGAACCTGATGAGGAAATTACAGTTGAAGAGGAACAGGTTGAAGAACCTGCACCTGAAGAAACTGAACAAGCTCGATATGGTTTAATGGGCGAACTTGTTGATGATGCCAATGATGGATTTTCCATTGTGCTGCACTCATTCAGACAGGAAGATGTTGCCAGACAACAAGCTGCACAATTAGCTTCAGATGGTTACCGGGTATTGGTTAGCGGAAGAACCGTACAGGGACAAACCGCATGGCGCGTCAGTGTAGGACAGTTCCCAACCATAGCAGAAGCACAGGAAAGAGCCGGCGATCTTCCCTCACCATACAATACAGATAACTTTATCCAACGAATACAGACCAACTAATACCTTCATGAATATCATCTCTTTACTATTACTTCAGACCCAAGCCACCGAGGCCGACACACTTGCCCAGATGCTTCAGGACGATACTTCCATGTCCTTTTTTGAAATACTGTCTCAGGGCGGCCTTTTAATGATACCCCTCTTTATCCTCTCCATTCTGGCGATATATGTGATCTCTGAACGCTGGAGAACTCTCGAAAACTCCAAAATGGATATTAACAGTATGCTTAATAATATTGAGTCGCTGCTCAAGTCGGGAAGTCAGGCTCGGGCCATTCAGTATTGCGAAGAGTTCGACAAGCCCCTGGCCAGAATTTTGAAAGCCGGTATTCGACGATTGGGACGGCCTATCCGTGATATTGAGGAAGCCATTCGCAATGCAGGCAAGAAAGAAATTTACAGCCTGGAAAACAGAATGAACTGGCTGGCTACCATCGCCGGTGTAGCCCCGCTGATCGGCTTTACAGGAACGGTAACCGGTATGATCCGGGCGTTTATGGACATTCAGTCGCTGCAGGGAAATGTAAACCCCAGCGTTCTTGCAGGAGGTATTTGGGAAGCTTTGATTACCACAGCCACCGGTTTGATTGTGGGTATTATCGCCTATGGATTCTATAACTTTTTGCTTGGCAAGATCAACCGCATGGTGTTTGAACTTGAAAATGCATCGGCCGATTTCGTAGATCTTTTACAGGCTCCATCTCCCAAAAAACGACAAGAGGTTTAGGTTTATGGACTTTCGCAAAGACAGTTTGAAAAAGGAGCCGTTGGCGATGTTTTCCCAGTCGTCACTGACGGATATCATTTTGCTGCTTCTTATCTTCTTTCTGCTTACATCTTCGTTCGTAACCAACTTTGGTATTCGTGTAAATGTACCCCAGGCTGAGTCGAGCGTTACCACCGAAGCCCAGCAAATTTCTGTAGCCATAACACAAGAGGGCGACTTTTTTGTGAATGGCGAGCAGGTACCCAGGGGGAATTTATCGATCTCTATTCGAGAGGCATATCAGAATAGTCCGAATGCAACGTTAGTAGTACGTGCCGATCGTGATGCGCGTATAGACGACGCAGTTCGTGTAATGAATATTGGGCAGGCACTGAATATGAATATTGTGATGGCGACGGAACGCAACTAAAAACATGCTAGACTGGATCAATGAAAATATCGATAAAGAAGATCGCTTCGGATGGGGAGTTACCGGAGCTATACATATTCTGCTTCTGATCATAGCTCTGCTTTATACTGTGAACTTCGATATTGATAATCGCCCGGCATATATGGAAGTTACTCTGGGTGAATTCAGAAGCGGAACCATAGCCGAACAGGCCGAAGTACAAAGAGAACAGGTTGCCACCCGCCCAAACCCTGCAGAAACTCAACCAGAAGACCCTGATCCTGAAATAACCCAGCCTATAGAAACCCCGCAAACACCCGAGGAAGAGACTACAAAACCTGTAGAGCTACCCGAAGAGGTTGAAGAGATTGTAAGTGAAGATGTGGTTGAAACTCCCGAAACGGATATTATCGATCCCCAGGTTATAGAGGTAACCGAAGATATTGTTGAAGAGGTTGTGCCTCCCGAATCGCGTGAAGCTGAACAGGTGCAGGAAGGCGTGACCGAGAGTGGAGATGAGAGAGGGACCCGGGGTGAAGTTGATGTGGACCAGGGTACCGGCAGCAATCCCGACCGTTCGGCACCATACAACCTTGAGTGGGAGGGTGAGCTCGACCGGACTCCGATGGTTCAGCCGCTGCCATCCAATCAAACCAATGAAGAGGCTGTAATTACAATCCGGTTTGAAGTAAACCCGGATGGGTCACTCGGCCGGGTTATTCCGCTTCGGAAAATGAATCCTGAACTGGAAAGGGAGGTAATGAGAACACTTCGAAGCTGGAGATTTTCAAGACTGCCTGCAGGAGTGCCTCAGGAGGCCCAGTGGGGGGTAATTACGTTCAGGTTTGTACTCGATTGAGAAACTTTTCTCTCACAGATTAGCCTGACCCTGCCTCGAAGAGAAGCCTCCGATACAGAATAATTATATCTTTACCCTTTATTTCACTCGTTAACATGCTTTTTGCAGCTGATACTGCTTGGGAGTTGTGCCGGTCTGATCTTTGAACAGCTTGATGAAATGGCTCAGGCTTGAAAAGCCCATTTCCAAGCTCACATCCGTCACATTCATTTTCTTTTTTCGGAGCATGTAGCTGGCCTTCTTTACTCTTTCATTGTTGATATACTCAACGGGGCTTATTCCAAACTCATTTTTAAAATAGCGGTAAAAGGAAGCTTTGCTCATACAGGCAACAGACGAGAGCTTTTTGGCTGATATGGAGCGGTTAAGGTTTTTATGGATATAATCCACTGCCGCTGCGATTCCATTTTTTGTGACATGATTCCTGTAGTTTTTCAACAGTAGATTTCGCGATTCTGTTTGCAGCATATGAACAATCAGTTCGGATGTATTTAAGTCGATCAGAAGATCGCGTTGATTATGATCTTCGGTGAAGAGATGAAAGAGTTTACGGATCAGAAGATCTACGGAGCCCGTATTTTTAAAATGAACAGATTGTGTTGAATCATACTCCCAATCCCCTGAATATTTGCTTCTTGGGATAAGGTCGTTCATTCGGCTAACCACACTATTTACCCGGCTAAGGGGAAGTTCAACCGTAATACATTTGGTTGGTTCTTGCATTTTAGCTTCAGGAAAGTCTATATAAATGCTTTGATCGGGGGGCAGCACCAGGGATTCGCTGGGCAAAAAATCGAATGGAACCTCTTTTCCTGAGTGGATTACCTTTCTGCCTGATATCATTCCGCAATACATTGGGTTCGGGGCATGCAATTCAACCCGTCTGGCTACTTGGTAGGTATCATAAATTGAAAAAACAGCATCATTTCCGGCATAACTGGTCCGATTTTCTACAAGTTTTTGCGGTTCAGTTTGGTGAGATTGGAAAGAGTTATTCATAACAATAATGACTAATGTGAATCCATCTTATAATTAATAAGGGGATAGATTTTTAAGTATATATAATGGCATTTATAAAACCAAATTGAGAGGATAGAGCAATTTTTTGAGACCATTAGCTGAGATTGGAAGCGCTTTTTTTAACAAGTTGAATTCATAATCCAAATTAATATATGGAGTACAACATGTTACACGAACGCCCAAAATTTAAAGAGAAGTATGACAACTACATCGGTGGCAAGTTTGTGCCACCGGTTGATGGAGAATATTTTGACAATATTTCGCCGGTTGACGGAAAACCTTTCACAAAAGCAGCCCGGTCAAATGAAAAAGATATTGAACTGGCCCTTGATGCAGCTCATAAAGCAGCTCCCGAATGGAATAGATCATCTGCAGCAGAGCGAGCCTCAGTTCTGAATAAAATGGCGGATATTATTGAAGATAACCTTGAACTATTAGCAAGAGCAGAAACAATTGATAACGGTAAACCGATTCGGGAAACTCTGAATGCAGATCTTCCGCTGGCGATTGATCATTTTCGCTACTTTGCGGCTGCAATCAGAACCCAGGAAGGAGGGATCTCTGAGCACGATGGTAACACAGTAAGTATAAACCTGCCGGAGCCTTTGGGTGTTGTGGGGCAGATCATTCCCTGGAATTTCCCGTTGTTAATGGCTGCGTGGAAAATTGCACCGGCACTCGCAGCCGGAAATTGTACGGTTGTAAAACCCGCCGAACAAACACCTACAAGTATTATGATGATGCTTGAATTGATGGGCGATGTAATTCCTCCGGGAGTACTGAATGTTGTGAATGGATATGGCCCTGAAGCAGGGCAGCCACTGGCTACCAGCGAACGAATATCCAAAATTGCGTTCACAGGAGAGACTACCACCGGCCGTTTAATCATGCAGTTTGCTTCTGAAAATATTATTCCTGTCACGCTCGAACTTGGCGGAAAAAGCCCAAATATTTTCTTTGAAAGCGTGATGGAAGCTGACGATGAGTATTTTGATAAAGTGCTCGAAGGCGCTGCACTGTTTGCTCTGAATCAGGGCGAAGTTTGTACGTGCCCATCCAGAATTCTTGTTCAGGAATCCATTGCAGATGCATTTACTGAACGGGTTATTGAACGAGTGAAGAAGATAAAAATGGGACATCCGCTCGATACGGAAACCATGGTAGGTGCCCAGGCTTCAAACGATCAGTTTGAGAAAATACTGAACTACTTTGAAGTTGGCCGTGAAGAGGGTGCGAAGGTACTTGTTGGCGGTGGACGCGCAGAGGTGGGTAAAGGTAACGGTATTGCCGATGGGTACTATATTCAGCCTACAATCTTTAGCGGCAATAACTCAATGAGGGTTTTCCAGGAAGAGATTTTCGGCCCTGTAACTTCTCTTACAACATTCAAGGATGTGGACGATGCCATAGAGATTGCAAACGACACATTGTATGGGCTCGGGGCTGGTGTCTGGACTCGTGATGCTCATGAACTCTATCAGGTGCCCCGCGCTATTAAAGCCGGACGTGTTTGGGTAAACTGCTATCATACCTATCCGGCGCATGCTGCATTTGGCGGTTATAAAAAATCAGGTTTTGGCCGTGAAAACCACAAGATGATGCTCGATCACTACCAGCAGACCAAAAATATGCTGATCTCTTATGACAAGAAAGCGATGGGGTTCTTCTAAAAGCCGTGAACTTATATCCCACACCAGTTAGGTCGTGGGTTTATTACCAAAAAACTAAAATTGAGGAGATAAACATGTTACCTAAAACAATGAAAGCTGCGGTTGCCCGGGAGTTTGGGAAACCACTTAAAATAGAAGAGATGCCGGTGAAAGAGCCGGGAGTGGATGAAATTCTGGTTAAGGTGATGTCAAGCGGTGTTTGTCATACCGACCTTCATGCTATTGACGGAGACTGGCCAGTAAAACCAAAACTGCCGTTGATACCCGGCCATGAAGGGGTAGGTTACGTTGCCGCCACCGGCAAAAATGTCAAAAACGTAAAGGAAGGGGACGCCGTTGGTGTGCCTTGGTTGTATTCAGCTTGCGGCACATGTGACCACTGTATTACAGGTTGGGAGACTCTTTGTGAAGTTCAAGATAATGCCGGCTATAGCGTAGATGGCGGCTATGCAGAATATGTGATTGGAGACCCAAAATATGTAGGTCATCTGCCCTCGAATGTAAACTTTACAGAAATCGCACCAATATTATGTGCCGGGGTAACGGTGTATAAGGGGTTAAAGGAGACGGAAACAAAACCCGGAGAGTGGGTAGCAATCTCCGGTATCGGAGGTTTAGGCCATTTGGCAGTACAGTACGCCAAGGCAATGGGAATGCATGTAGCTGCCATTGATATTGCTGATGACAAACTAAAATTGGCAAAGCGATTAGGTGCCGATCTTACCGTTAATGCAATGGAAGACGATCCGGGAGAGTATTTGAAAAAAGAGACAGGTGGAATGCACGGTGCGTTGGTTACGGCTGTAGCGCCGCAAGCATTTACTCAGGCGCTTAGTACATTAAGGCGTAAAGGAACCTTAGCAATGAACGGTTTGCCACCGGGAAGTTTTGAACTGGACATTTTTAACGCTGTATTAAACAGAATTACGATTCGGGGATCTATTGTAGGAACCCGTAAGGACCTTCAGGAGTCTATAGACTTTGCGACCGAAGGCAAGGTAAAATCAAATGTCCGTGCTGCAAAATTAGATAATATCAATGATGTAATTGAGGATATGAGAGCAAATGAAATTGAGGGTCGCATGGTCCTTGATATCGCCTGATCAGCATTATAAAATGGAAATGAGCTCAGATATCCCATCACCGGGATGTCTGAGGCTTTATCTTCCATGAATTGTCATAAAAACTTACAAGATGCCAGTACAACGAGTTTTAATAACCGAAGAGGCCAAAAAAGTAATGGATCAACTCCGTAAAAAACATGGCGAACTGATGTTTCATCAAAGCGGTGGGTGTTGCGACGGTTCATCGCCGATGTGTTACAGGGCCGGGCAGTTTCGTATTGGGAAAAGTGATGTGAAACTGGGAGAAGTGTACGGTGCACCATTCTACATGGCAAAAGATCAGTTTAAATACTGGCAGCACATGCAGCTTACATTAGATGTTAAGGAGGGTAGAGGGTCTAGTTTTTCGATTGAGATACCCTTGGGTGTGCGGTTCCTTATCAAATCAAAAATGTTTACTGAAGAGCAGCTCGAAAACCTGGAACCGGTGGCATAAAACCTTATAAGCGCCGAGTGTAGAATTTCATTATCATTAGCCTTTCAAATGATAAAGCGAATTGCTGAGTTTTGATCAGCGTTAAATATTTTTAAATGGCCATATGGGTTGCCATCCTGCTGGGGATTATCCAGGGGATATTCATGTTTTTTCCGGTGAGCTCCACCAGCCATCTTGCGTTGATGCAGCATTTTCTGATCAAACGGGGAGTAGAGCTACCTGATCCCGATTCACCGGAGATGATTCTGTTCGATCTGGTTGTGCATGTGGGTACGCTGGTATCCATTGCATATGTTTTCAGGGATAGCCTCACCAAATACCTTACATGGACCCTTTCCGGATTCTGGGAGTGGAAAACCGGTGAACGTACACCCAAAGGTGATCTCTACCGCAGACTTACTTTCTATGGCCTGTTCTCTGTATTTGTAACCGGGGTTATAGGATTTCCCATGAAAGCGATGTTTGAGGGTGTATTTGCCCAGCCGCTTTTTATGAGCGGCACGCTAATCATAACCGGTATCATCCTCTATTGGACTGATGTATTGCCACCAAGAAAAATCGGGTTGAGAGAGATCGGTATTGGAATGGCAATCATCATCGGTGTAGCCCAGGCTATGGCGCTGATGCCCGGCCTGAGCCGAAGCGGCATGACCATAGCCTTTGCCCTGTTTGCCGGCATGCAGCGGCGCTGGGCGGCTGAATACAGTTTCTTCATAGCTATACCTACCATTCTTGGTGCAACGCTTCTGCAGGCCATTGAGGTGTTTGGGTATGGAGGCACCATTTCACTAGGCTGGGGTGCAATGACCACCGCTTTTATTGTATCAGCGGTGGTTGGGATTTTTGCGCTCAAGGTGGTGATTCAGCTCCTTTACAGGGCCAATTTCCGAGTCTTCTCTTATTATGTCTGGTTTCTCGCAGCTGTGGTAGCTATTTCTTCGTTTGCAGGTGTTCTTTGAAAGATTGCTTCATATTTGTAATCTGTACTACGTTGAGGTAAGAAAAGGCAAAAAAAGTGAGCAGGGGGATGCCCTGATATCTAGAGATTTGATTTAAATAATTAATTTTGAACATCAAATGAACTACTGTTCATCCCCCATTGCGAGGCTGTCCAAAAAGATACATCTGATTTATGGACGCCTTAATAATTTAAAGTGTACTTCGTGAACTTCGATCCGCCAGCTGGCGGATTCGTGGTAATAAAGTGCTGGTTTTAGCCACGAAGACACGATGTCACGAAGCAACACGAAGAATTACTGATTCATTTATTTAAAATAAACTAAATAATTTAAGTTGAGTTGCAGTCAACTATACTTTTTGGACAGCCTCGACACTTTCTAACAAATTCTTATATCGAACTCACGATAGCCAAATAATTGAACTTAATTCTGACTCCCCGAATCAATGACTAGCAGAGAAAAAGATCTCTCAAATTTACAAGAGTTGATTCAGTTCAATCCTCAGACAGATAAAGAGTCTGGATTACATTTAAGATCAATCTTGTCAGCCGGCCGTAAAAAGGGTGTGCATCGTCACGAACTTTGGATAGCCATACTCGATTATTTCAACGTAAAAGAGAATCAGAAAAAATGGTCGGACTGGAAAAGTCTGGATGACCGCGAAGAGATACGCCTGCGATTAAAAGTATTGCAGCAGGTTAGTGTACTCGATGGTTCATTAACCGGTTTTATCCGCTTCTTTTTCAGGGCATCCGACCCGGTTCTCTATCAGCTTGCCGCAAAAGTATTGGGAAGGGAGATGGAAAATTTTCCCGAACTGAAAGAGTATGTGGACGAATACTGTAAAAAGAGAAACATACCGGCTGATCAATCCATCAGGCTTAATAATCAGAGAAGCCGGAGAAGGGTACTGCTTGTTCGCTCGGCAGCATATCCAGATGATAACAGCATAAGTGAGGCATCTTTCCCACTGGCTTTTCAGGATGTTTCAGAACTATCAGATTCTGACATCAGTATACTCTTTGCGGCTTGCAGCCTTTTACTGCCAGCGGGCCATAAGGAGTGCAGAGAGTATGCAGAAAAGATCCTGAAGGAGCGATTTGAGAGCAACAGAGAGATTCGCGACAGGAATCTAGTGCGAAATGCAGGCATTTTGATTGGTCAGTTAAAGAGATCAAAACTACCTGCAGGAGATCTGTTCGGTGTCTGTTTTAAAGGTGTGCTGAACCAGTATCATCGAAGCGAAAACTTTGCATCAAGGCTTCAGTCGCTGCTGCTAATGGACGAGCTGATGGAGAGCTCCATTCTGCTCGGGCTCTCCTTTACCGGAGCAAAGAGAGACTGGCACGGTTCGGAAAGGTTTAACAAATTTTTAAAAGGCAGAACCCTGTTTTGGTCGTTTCAAAACAGAAGCGCCGTTGAATTTGAAGGCTATGATGCCGAAATGAAGGATTCATCGGTGGTTGATCATGTATATAAAACATTACCGCATGAAAGGTATGAAGATCACTATCGCCTTTTTGCAGAGGGTGTAAATTTAATTTCCAATGAGCAAAAATGGAGAACCCTAACTCTTGATGAGCGCGCATATCAGGCGTTCTATTTAATTGATTTTTGTATCCACACCGAAATTATTGATGAGGAGGAGCTCATTCTTTTGTTCAGGAGCAATAGTTTGATTGAGCGAGAGGATACCTCTACAAAATTGGGGGAAACACCCCTTTCGCCATTGGTCAGAAAATTGCTGGAGCTCGAACCGTCATTCAGCCGGCAGCTTTTTGATCCTCAGCTTATTCACCGGCTGGACGATCCGCTACTGTTGCCCGCCCTGATACCTTCTGATGCTGATTCGGAGTTTCTACCGATGCTGGCAGATGCAATAGAACATCAGATAAGGTTCAGGCTGATTATCGATCCGGAGTTTAATCCCGACCACTATCTCTACCTGCTCTCTGTACGAAGGCCAAATCAGAAGTTTTTTAGATTTCTGGCAGAGCTGAGTCATGGCAGGGAGTACCGCAGAGACGTTGATGGCTTTTATCCGCTTTCAGATATCTCTCAAATGCTTGCCGAAAAAGCTTCATCCGGAAACACCCGGATGGACAAAAGAGATAATGTAACGCCTTTTTTTGAGGTGCTTGATGGGCTTAGAAGTGAACTACTGGACCTTAAAGGTGAGCAGGACCCGCAGAAAATACTTCGCGGAGTAGTTCATCACCTTCGCGGAACAGGAGCTGAAACTGCAAGACAGGGTATTACCCTGCACGATCTTATTGAAATTGCTCAACCCTCAGGATCGGTCTGGTTTCGGGCAGGCAATCCACCCTTCACTTCTAAAAAAAGTCGTGAAATAGCAGACAGAATACTGCTTCTGTCCGATAAGCTTGAAGAGAAAGCCACCAAGATGGTTCCGGAGAATCTTCTGCATGAATTTCGGGTGAGCGAAACTATTCAGGGAATTGAACACTACCTGGGGCTACTGAAAGATGAGTTTGTCCCACTTGCAGGATTCGTTGAATCCGCAATTTTTTCAGATCTGATTTCTGAATCAGTTCAGCGCCTTCATCAATGGGATGTGGCATATGGGCGCTCGGCACAAATCTGGAAAAATAAAAGGGGCCTGGCTAAAGAAGAGTTGTGGGAAAATTTGTACAGCTTGGTATTGGGCCCGGAAAATGAGGAAGTACAGTTCAAACTTCTCTCTATTGTAACGGATAGTATTCTGGAGGAGTGCGGCCGGGACAGCGACTCTTCGTGGCTGAAGAGGTATGAATTTCTGAACTGGGCAACAGGCAGTGTCAGCTCAAATTTTAAAAACAGTGCGGTAGAATCAGTTTGGAGTCTAAGCCAGGAGAATCTTTGGAGGGATCTCGTTGAAGAGGCGATGGATCGCAATGCGGAGGCGCGTGTGGTTCAGCTGATTCGAATGGAGGCATTTTCAGAGATCAGGAAAAGGCCGGTAGTTAAAGAGATGCTCGGCCGGGTAAAATACTGGTGTTTTAACAGGCATGATATTTTTCATGCCTATCAGTGCAATCGTGAAATCAATGAGAAAAAGAATCCAATTTTAAATGTATTCAAGACGATCTCACAGTATACAGGAAACTTTGCCAGGGTGTGGCTGGCACTGCTCGTAGGCGTCATCTTTATGTTTGATTTTGGTGACCCCTGGTTTGAACTGGCAGAAATAGGAGATGTGGGTGGCGTTGCCTTTGCTTTTCTTTTTGGAGTGGCGGGTACATTTCTATACGTCTGGTCCGACCTTCGCAAAAAAATTGTCTACCTGAAGGGAGACCCCTTTCAGTGGGTATCCATTATTGGGCGGGTTAGTATATTCATTCTTATAACGTTCATCTACACGGCCCTTGTGGTGAGTCTGTTCTGGTATATGTTTTCGAGTACCGACCAGGTTGTTCACGGGCCCAATGCACCCTTACACCTTATATCCTGGACAGGATTTGCACTCTTTGTTGGAGTGTTTTTGGGACTGCTTGGCCAGGGTGATTGAGTGGAATGAAAGCGGTTAAAAACTATAAGCCTGAATTCGATTCTTAAATGCTGATTATTACATTCCCCTCCTGTGTAAGGAGGGGCCAGGGGAGGTAGCCTTAGGATTTTGAGTCAATTATGTACTGAATTCATCGATTAAACCACCCATTGTCATTTTTTCATGCTCTGTTTGTCAAATTGAAATTCAGCAATAAAAATTGACAGGACAGATTTTCAACGACCACTGATTTAAATATTAGAGTAGATTTGGCACAGGCTTTGCATTAATTAAAATTGAAGAAGGGTTGCTAATCTACAACCACACATTCATACTTTTAATCT
Organism: Balneolaceae bacterium; assembly: GCA_007693295.1. GTDB lineage: Bacteria > Bacteroidota > Rhodothermia > Balneolales > Balneolaceae > Rhodohalobacter. The sequence goes on along the minus strand of REDT01000151.1, from coordinate 5,114 downwards.
TTTTAACCAAAAAAAAGTTGAGGAGGTTATCATTATGTTAATGCGTAGAGATGATATGCCAACAGTGGCAAGACCAACAACTGGGCTTAATACGTCGAGAATAAACAGGCCGTTTACTCTTACTAAATGGCTTGATGACATCTTTGAAGATGCATTTAACTGGACAGAAGGTGCGTTTGTGCCCGAACTGAATGTTTATGAAACTTCCAAGATGTTCGAAGTAACCGTGGAACTTCCCGGTATGAACAAGAAAGATTTCGACATCAGCCTGAACGAGAATGTGCTCACCATAAGCGGTGAACGACACGCACCTCAGAGAGGTGAAGAGGATGAACGAAAATTTCACAGGGTTGAAAGCCGGTTTGGCCGGTTCAGCCGTTCACTCCCGCTTCCAAATATTGCAGATCTGGACAAAATAAATGCAAATTATGAAAACGGTGTTTTGGTACTAACGATACCAAAACTGAAAGAGAAAGCCGGCAGAAAAATTAAAATATCATGAGTGCCGGTTAACAGTTAGGCCGCCTGGTGCTTCGGGCGGCCTTAATTTATATTTATCACAACCTGATTGGAATCTCAACTATCTGTTCGCCATGGTTGGCAAAATTGAGTGTCAGTTCAAATGTCTCACCATCAGCCAGAGTACGGGTTACCTGAATCAACATAATATGCAATCCCCCTTGTTCAAGACGAATTGTTGATTGTGATGGAATTTCAAGTTCAGGAACTTCCCTCATGCCCATCATTCCATTATCAAGTTCATACGACTCATGAATCTCAACCAGCTGAGCCACGTCGGACTGAACCGAAATCAAATTGTCGTTTTGATCTTCAAAATTGGTGATCAAAAAGTAAGCTGCACTCATACGTCCTTCTGAAGCAGGCCGCGCCCAGGCGCCCTCTATTTGAATGCCCTCTCCGGAAATTTCAAATGATTCTGCACTCTCTTGCGTCTCTCCGGAGCAACCGGCCATTACAAGAACAAATAATAAAAGTGAAGCAGCAGCTGTTTTCATATCTAAAGTTTATTAAGGTCTTCGATTAAGATACTAACCGGGGTCATGCTTCCGCCGTAATCAAAAATAAGACGGGAATTTTGATCAATAAGCAGAATTTTGTCGGTGTGGCTCAGAAAGTACATTCGCTCGTCATTTTCCAATTCTCTTGAGTACGACTCCTGGGTTCTTAAACTAACGCGCTGCATAAAGCTATCGATGGTCTCAGGGTCTCCGGTCAGAAACCTGAACGGTTCCTTGTCCATATCAAAAGCATCTGCATAGCTCTTCAATACTTCCGGTGTATCCCGCTCCGGGTCGAAGGTGACCAGCAAAAACTGGGTATTACCCGGGTCTTCCAGTTCATTGTACACCTTGCCAATATTTGCGGTGATGAACGAGCAGATATCGGGACAGTTGGTGTAGATGAATCCTACAAGCAGGGGAGCTCCTTTAAAATCATCAGGGAAAATGACAGTCTCTCCATTCTGGTCAATAAGCTCATAACTAACATCGCTGTAGTCGTCCAGTGCCGGACTACTGCAGCTGCTCAGCAGAAATAAAAATGTAAACAGTTGAAGGTTAAATAAAACAGCTCTTTTCTTCATTTTTCTAAAAGATAGATTAATTGATCGGCTATAATATTACGTCAGCGTTGTGAATGATTGATGAATGAAACGTTGATATCGTATTTATGTGATTATAATTACTCACTATTGCCTGTTAACAGTTCATAGAGGCCAACATTAACAAAAAGATTCTCCCTTCCAACCTGCTTGCTTTTAAGGATGCCGGCCTCTTCCAGCTCCCTTAGATACTCCGCAGCTGTTTGCCGCTTTGCAATGCCCCGATCTACAAGAAACTTGACCTTACAATAGGGCTGCTCAAACAGAAGTTCTATCAACTCTTTGGAATAGACCCTGCCGGGTAATTTTTCCCTGGCCTGTTTTAAGGTTTCATCTAACAGGCTTAAAATTTGATCGATTCGTTTCATGGTATGTTTTGACGTGCTCTCTACGCCCTCAAGCATGAACAAAATCCATGGTTCCCACTCGTTTCTCTCCGTAACCCCCCTCAGCAGCCTGTAGTAATCAGCCTTATTTTGAATGATATGCTCACTCAGGTAGAGCACAGGGTGATTGATAAGTTTTTTATCCAGCAGATACAAAATATTAAGGATTCTTCCGGTTCTTCCGTTTCCATCATCAAACGGATGAATCGCTTCAAACTGATAGTGCATTATGGCCATTTTGACCAGAAGATCATGGCCGGTCTCATCTTCATAAATGTACCCCTCAAGGTTTGAGAGAAGTTCTCTTATCCTCTCTTCACCTTCAGGCGGCCAGTATATGATACTCTTTGTAACGGGATTGGCTATTACAGTGCCGGGCTGTGATCGTATTCCAGCCTCGGTCTCTTTAATAATCTGCATCATTTCTATGAACAGATTGGTTGAAAGAGGCTTCTCTTGAAGAAGTTCCACACCTCGCCATAGAGCCTGTCGGTAACGAAGAACCTCTTTGGTTTGTGGATCAGTACTTTTGTCGGCAGCAGAAAGGGCTGTAAAGAGCTTGTCGTTTGTGGTTACTACATTTTCAATTTCAGAACTGGCCCGTGCTTCCTGAAGCACAATTGAATTGATCAATACGGAGGGATTGGGCAGGCTCTCCGACTTTCCTTTCAGTTCGGCCAGTGCACGGTTGGCTGAGATTGCAGCTTTCAATACCGGGCCTGTTTCAATCTCTGCGTTTGGAGGCAGCTCCGGAAGCGAGTTGTAAGGTTTTTGAGAATCGAAGGTCATGTCGATGATTTGAACATGTGAACAATATATGTCGAAATATATACATTATTTCGACATGTGCAAGGAACATGTCGATGAATCCGACATATTCCGGGAATGTGTCGGAATTATGGTGATCTCAATAGCAAGGGGTTGTAAAGCTGTTGTTTTTAGTTTGAACTGTTTATGCCCTTACCGAGAAACTTGTTCCTCACGTTTCATCTCCTTCTCAAACTCCTCAATCATCATTTCCATAAACATTTCTGCCGATCGGACTGCAAAATTCTGCAGTTCCTTGCGGGGCTGCTCATCCCAAACCTCAAAGGTTACCGCATCCACTCCAAAAGTTTTGTGTGTCCAGTTTTTGGCAATGGGCGAGACGATGTCAAAGGCCTGAACGCCCAGATCGATTTCGGGGAGTTCGTTATGAATTTGCTCTGCCCAGCGGTAGGTAAAATGAAGAGGAAACGTGTCGATCTCTTTTAAAATAGGGTAGAAAAGATTTCTGCCGGTTGAATGAAAGTCGATTCCATAGAACACTTGCCGGTCTGATCGATTCAGGAGCGGGAGAAGAGCGCGGCGCACGGCTGCGGTTTCAGGCTGGTTAAAATGCTGCCAATCGCGGTTGAGGTCCACCCCTGCTGCATTCGTGCGCCAGTGGCCGTTATCTGCACCATCGGGATTCATCATCGGGAAGGCCCAAACATCGAAGTACTCTCTGAATTGCCGGGCCAGCGCCGTTTCTGAGGCGAGGGTCTCCATAAAGGTAAGGCTGACCATATAGCCCGGTATTTCCGGCGGATGCTGACGCCCATAGATCAATATCACACCCTTAACCGGCTCACTCGAGTTTTCCGATATTTTTATCATCGAGACAGGACGGCCCTGATGTGAACTGCCGATCACGCTTTGCTGTACAAAAGGCTTTAATGAAAGCTCCTCGGTCCAAAGCCTGAACTCACGTGTTGTATACACTTCCTGGGCGGATATCCAAACAGGTTCAGAAGAGAGGTCTAAATTGATAAATCCATTTCTGGTTTCAGGATCAATACGATAGATGTCTGAATCGGCCTTAACCCAGGTTTCTCCCTTATCGGTGCTGAATGCCGGGGTGTATCGCTGCCGTCCGTTGGCATATTCAAGCTCAACAGTTACGGATACTGCATCATCAGACCATATACGAAAACCATACCATGGACTGTTATTGATGGGGTGTATCTCAGGTTCTATCCGTATTTTATAGTGATGTTGATCAACACGTATTACATCGTTTGCCCGGGCACCGGGAAATTCATTCGTAATCCAAACCCCGTCACTCATAAATCCGATGGTTCTTTTCTGTTGAGAAGTAATCTCACGGTCTATGGTATCTGTCACACCTTCGGGATCATATGAGTAGCCGGAAAACTCCTCGGTGCTTTTGCATGCGGATAGCAGTAAAACCAGAGTGATGAGCAGAAAGGGGAATTGTTTTTTATTTAGATGCATTTTTTACGCCTGGGGGCTTTATTTTAATCTTTAAAGATAGTAAACGGATAAGCTACAATTTTAAGTAAACAACGAATACTGTTATCATTGATATAATTAATATTCATGAATATTGAGACGTTTGGTATATAAGTTTAAAAAACATATTCTCTCGAGAAAAATTGCAGTATTGATCTTAATATTCTTCATCAAGACAATACTAATATCACCTCAATTATATGCATTTGATGAGAGTGATCGGGATCCGGTTGTGTGGAATGTTTCATTCGAGGGTAATGAGAACTACAGAAGTATGGTTCTCAGTGAAATAATAGCTACTGAAAGCCCAGGTATATTTCAAAAACTGCTTGGAAGGCACTCCGATTTCCGGTTAAGCGAAACAGAACTTCGGAGAGACAGAGTTCGGTTAATGCGCTATTATGAGCGCAGAGGATATCAAAATGTGTCTGTTGAATTCGAAATTATTCCGAGGCGAAAAGAGTGGCGAAAAGATGTGGTGTTTCATATCAGGGAGGGAGATCCGGTTATGATTCGTTCATCCGAAGTTGTGATTGAAGCAGATGATGAAATCAAAAAGGAGATCAGAGAGTCGAGAGATTTCACACGCGCACTTGCGCAGCACGAGTACCGCGAAGGAGAACGCTATCAAACCCTCAGAAGAGCTGATGTGGAGGGCAGGTTTTTACAGGCATTGGAGAACCAGGGGTTTGCATGGCCTGAGGTTGAAATTGAGACAGAAATTGATACGGTGACCAACCGGGCCGATATAAAAATTATTGCCCGTCCAAATGACAAGTCCTATTTCACCAATATTACCATTGAGGGTGATCTCTCAGTGCCGGAACGCATTC
>REDT01000113.1 GCA_007693295.1 Balneolaceae bacterium | reverse complement strand
AGTCCCGAAGACTTTCGGGATAAATTAGTTTTTTCTCGAATTAAGGTTAGCAGTAAAAATCCGATCGCACTATATATGAGACTCTAACTTTTGAACAATCGCTGAATGGATCTCTTCAGGAGTTTGTGAAGCGTCGATTACTACAAAACGATCTTCCATTTCGGCCAGTTTGTCGTAACCTGAACAAACTTTTTTGAAGAAATCATTACCTGAACTCTCCATTCGGTCTTTGTTGTCCCCTTTTGTACGTTGGGATGCAGCCTCCGGGTCGATTCTAAGATAGAAAGTGAGGTCTGGAGCTGTTCCATGCGAGGCTAATTGATTGAGTTCCATAATCTGCTCCAGTCCGGCAGAACCTCTTCCATACCCCTGGTAGGCGGTGGTTGAGTCATAAAAGCGGTCTAAGATCACCAACTCACCATTTTCAAGCAAGGGTATCACTTTATCTGTGAGGAGCTGAGAGCGGGCTGCTGAGAAGAGCAGGAGCTCCGTAACCGGGTTCATCTCATCCATTTCATGAAGCAACAGATTTCTGATCTTTTCAGAAATTACCGTACCACCGGGCTCCCTGAAAATATGAAAGGCCGTATTCTTTTTTGCCAGGTATTTTTTAAGCAGATCAATCTGGGTGGTTTTGCCGCACCCGTCAATTCCTTCGAATGAAATAAGCACTATCGAGAAGTTTTCAATTAAAATCGTCCATCATACTAATGGGTTCTTTAGGCATCACAATTGCCATGGCAATATACACAAGAAAGAAACTACCGTAACCTAAAAACAGTGCGGCCACGAAAATAACCCGTATAGCCGTTGAACTGATACCCAGGTATTTTGATAACCCTCCGCATACCCCGGCGATATATTTATCTGTTCTTGACCTGAATAATTTGTTTTTCGCGCTCACATTGAATGATTCATGAGATTTGGCCTTTCTTTTTGATTTAGAAAAGGTCGCTTTCTCCTGCTCTCCACTGTAAAGAAATTCATCCAGCTTGTCGTAGGTCTCCTGTACCCTGATCTCCTCTTCTCTCACCTTTCTCTTCTCTTTCTCGCCGGTTGATTTAAACATACTCAAAATGTTGATACCCAAAAGGGCTCCCGCCAGGTAGGGAGCAAATCTCATCACTGTATCGATAAACGGCAGAGCCTGAAGATCAAACAAGCCTGTTGCAATAGCGTGTCCTATATAGGCGAATGAGGTAAATACAAATGCCAGCCCGGAAAGTGTTGAAACATTCCAGATACTTTTAGCGGGTTCTTTCTCATTCTCCTCCAGAAAATCGTGCAGCGTGGATTGGAGTTCTTTATCAGTAATTTTAACGGTGCTTTCCATCTGTTTTGTACTCATAGCATATCCGGTTTGTCTGTCTTTATTTTATCACTACGGAATTAATGAGTTTCTGTTACGTCAAATACCAATTATGCTTTAATTATTCTATAATCCTTTTTTCAGTAATTATAAAGTCGAGTTTGATATCGAACGGTTCGGTTGGCAAGGTGTGTGAATAGAGTTGATTTTCAAACAGCAATCCAACTTTTACAGCATTAAGTCTATTTAAAAACCTGTCGTAGTATCCTTTGCCATATCCCAGCCGGTTTTTTTGCAGATCTCCGGCTACCATAGGTACAATTACCAAACCAATTTTGGAAATATTGAACGGTGTATCGGCTTCAGGTTCGGCAACTCCCCAGCTGTTCTCTTTCAAATCTGTGATGGATTTCAACTCTACATGATTTAACTTTCCACCCTCTTTAATTTTTGGTACAACCACGGTTTTCTCTTGTAGAAAACATCTCTTAATCAGTTCGCGTGTATCCACTTCATTTCTGGAGCTAATGGAAACATAGGTATGTATCACCTCAGAAGATGTGAAAAAGTCTGTTTCTAATAGAGTTAAAAGAATCTGTTCGCTCTTGAATTTCACATCTCTCGGCTTCAGATTACTCCTTACTTCAAGATACCTGCTCCTGAGTTCAGCTTTTCTTTCGGAATCAATCATCATAAGTAGATCAATTTGTGATTATTGGGCATTTCTTGTTCAAAACTGTCAAAAATATCGTCCCAAACCGTGAGCCCATATTTATTCATAAAGTATATGAAAGCTACTTCACGTTCCTGTAAATTTCCATTCGGAAAAAGATTATTCTTAATTTTGGATATGCGATTTAACTGTGTTTTTTCCTGTTGTTTAAGCGATCGATATATTTTGCCTTTTAATTTATCGAGTTCTGTGTAGTAGGTGGCACTCGCCTTTCCTGCAGTATTTTCCAATGTAGGGTCTATCTCTGCTACCATTGGCTTCATTTCTGAGGTAATATCTTCTACTTTTCGTTTCCACTCTGCAAATAACGCCTCAATATCAGGCGAATCGGTCGACTGTATGTACTTTGTTTCAAGTTCTTCAATTCGATTATGATATTCGGCGGTACTGAATGAGAGCTTTTCCAGGATTCTCTCAATACCCGATTCAATAATAGTTGCGCTGAATCGTGGCATGATAACCGGCATGGTTTTATCAAATATCGAATAGAGGCTCTTCATTTGAGCGTAGTAGGCAATCTCTCCGGGCCCGCCCACATATGCAAATGTTGGCAGAAATGTATCCTGTATCACGGGGCGAAGGAAAACGTTGGGTGACAGCCGGTTTGGATTATTTTTTGCAACAGATTTCAACTCTTCACTGGTCCAGGATTTATTTCCATTTCCCTCAGCAATCCATCTCTCACTATCATAATTCAGCTTAACGCGTTTACCATTGTCATCTATCCAAAACAGGTTGCTTTGCTGAACCTTCACCTGCCCGTGATAACCCGCCTCAATGAGCTTATCTGATGTATCTGTAAGCTGCTGATAAATCTCCTCTCTTTTATCGATGCATTTTATGATTGTACTGTTTACAATCATTTTAATAGATTCTGAATTGCTTCCAGCCAACACTATCCCGTATTTACCGAAGAGTGAGAAGAGTAATTTTGCAAAAGATGTGCGAACCGTCTCATCTGTGCTGTAGCAGGAATCGAGCATGCTCCACAGGTCATCGCTAAAATCAGTGCTGCCCAATTCCGTTTTAATTTTATCCTTTAATTCGTTTAAAGCCTCATCAAGATATATTTCAGAAACTCTCTTATCGCCCGGCTCTGACAAGAGTGTCAGTTCATTGGTACCCTCATCTGAGGGAATGCCGACTGAAGCAATTTCTTCAAAATCATGATCTTCATCGGCTAGCCAGAATACAGGGACAAACTTCTTATTATATTTTTTCTCCCATTTATTAGCCAAGATAATGGCGGTCAACACTTTATATACAGTAAATAGAGGACCTCCATAAAGTGTAAGCTGCTGGCCGGTAACAACTGCTAATGTCTGATGATCTCTAAACTTTTCAATATTCTTCAGAGTTTCGTCAGGTGCTTCTAATTCAGAATTGAACTCAATAAGCTGATCTGCAAGCTGTGATCTATCTCCCTTAAATTCAAGCTGCATTGCCCGTTTATCAAGAAACTCTTCATCAAAAGGTGAGCTTTCAAAGAAGTTGAGAATATCGGTTTGGTTGTTGGCGTAATCCCTGAAGAGTTTGGTGAATGGAAGTTCTGAAAATGGATGAGAGGCTATCTTCACTTCACCCTTTCATTTTTTGAATCTGATCTCTGATTTTCGCAGCTTTTTCATAGTTTTCTGTCTCAATAGCTGTTTGCAGCTCCTTTTTAAGAGCGTCAAGCTGGCTCATCTCTTTTTTGCCCTCACTGCCCTTCTCTTGAACACCCGGCTTTTTGGAACCCTCTTCTGTTTCAATGCCGGCTTCGTTTAGAACTTTACTATTCACAAAAATGGGGGCTCCGAAGCGAATTGCAAGAGCTATGGCATCACTGGGCCTTGCATCGAGTTCAAACGCATCATCGTTGCGTTTGCAGTGAATTTGGGCAAAGAATGTACCTTCACTTAAATCGTTGATCACTACCTGATCTACATTGGAATTAAAACTGAGCACTAAATTTTTTAAAAGATCATGCGTCATAGGACGCGGTGGTTTAATGCTCTCAAGTTCAAGAGCAATGGCCTGAGCTTCAAAAGTTCCGATAATGATAGGTAATCTGCGGTTCCCGCCGGTTTCCGAAAGTATAAGCGCATAAGCCCCCCCACTGCTTGGGCTTGTAGACAGGCCTAATATGTCCATTTTTATATTCTGCAACGTCATCTCCTTAAATTTTCATCTTTTCCAATCACCATTAAGGTAACTATTTTTATATTTCTCTTAAACATAATGATGTATACTTTTAAAAGGTAAGTCTTTAGAATAACATCAGGTAATATTAAAAGAAAGAATCAGAAAAAATTGGTAAAAATTCCAACAGAACAGACAGTCTGGAAAATAGCGGCAATTGGTTTCGGATTAATTGTCAGCATTGCTATAATTTTCATTATGCAATTTATCAATCACTCCCTCTATACAGCCATTGATGGAGTGAGTATTGAGAATAAAGAACAGTACTCCGCTTTTATCCATAACAATCCGCTGTACCTGTTGGGTGTGCTGATAAGTAATGCCGCAGGTAGTTTTACCGGCGGCGCTGTTGCCAAACTGATACGAAATGATATAACAGCCCCGCAGGCGTGCATTGTTGGTCTTGTGCTAATGATTCTTGCATTTGTAAATATTGTGGCTGTTTCCCATCCGGTTTGGTTCTGGATTTTATCAGTTTTTGCATTTATTCCATTTTCGTGGTATGGTGCTCTATTCATACAAAAACAGATTAACAAAATTACATAATCATAGTGAAAGTAAAGATTAGTGAACAGAGGAATTCAAAAACCGGAAAGCTTGAAACGGTTATTTCAGAGATTAATCACAATCCGGAGGTAATTGAAAAACTTGCCAGGAAGTTGAAAAGATCTTGCGGTGCCGGTGGCCACGTTGATAAGAAATCAATAATCATACAGGGATCACACTCACAAAAAGTAACTTCAATTCTTAAAAAAGAGGGTTTTGAACTGTAACTGACAGAATATTAACTAATATTATATATAGAAATTGCCGATATTAATTCTGTTTGAAAAATGCATATTCAATAAACCTAAATTAGTAGAGTCCAGCCTTGAATAAAGATCCTAAAAAAATACTTCTGGTCGAAGACGACGGTGTACAACAGGTGATCATGGAAAGATTTATCAACAAGCTTGGGCATACTGTATTAGCTACAGTTTCGGAGGGAAGTGCTGCTGTACAATCGGCATTAAAATTAAAGGGTGTGGATCTGATAATTATGGATATCCGCCTGAGTGATAATCTTGACGGCATTGAAGCCATGAAAGAGATTCGAAAAAAATCAAACGTCAAGGTAATATACGTAACAGGGAACACAGAGCCCTCAACTCGTGAGAGAGCGACACAAACCAAGTTTGAAGCATTCATTGAGAAACCAATTACTCCCGAAAAACTTCAAATTGCCATTTCTGAAGCTTTTAAAACATAAATCGACCTGTTACGTATTAGAGTAACTTATAGACTACAATGCTCTAATCAGATTTTTCCGGGTGATGATTTCTAAAACGATTTTACTTTTTGCATGTCTTGTTACAGGGTTTCTGTATACCGATTCCACAGCATCTGACCTGCATACTGCCGAAGAAGACACTCTTCGCGTTGGGCTTGTATTAAGCGGAGGCGGCGCCAAGGGGGTTGCGCATATTGGTATCCTAAAAGCGATTGAAGAAGCCGGCCTGCGTATCGACTATATTACAGGTACCAGCATGGGCAGCCTTATCGGCGGACTTTATGCAATCGGCTACAGAAGTGATCAACTGATTGAGATTAGCCGGGAAAATAACTTCATGGAGCTCTTTACCGAAAGCGCCAATCGAAGATATATATCCAATTATGAGAAAGGGTTTGATGAAAGAACCGCAGTAACCTTTCCCATCAGTGAAAGAGGCATTGATTTACCCGCCGGGATCATTACGGGTCAAAATATTTATACGTTTCTATCGGGGCTTGCATGGTCAGCTCATGCAACTGAGGATTTTAACGACTTCCCGATCCCATTTGCAGCCATAGCTACAGATATAGAAACCGGTGAAGCTGTGGTATTCCGTTCGGGATATCTTCCGGATGCAATTCGGGCCAGTATTTCAATTCCATCAGCCATGGTTCCCCATAAAATTGACGGCCATTATTACATAGATGGCGGGCTTGCCAGAAACCTGCCTGTACAGGATGCCATCGATATGGGAGCAAACTATATTATCGCAGTAGATGTATCAACACCACTCGTATCACAAGATAGCCTGAGGTCTCTCACGGATATTATGAATCAGGCTGTTCTATACCGGGTTAATGAACGCACTGAATCGGAAAAGAAGAAAGCAGATCTGGCTATCACAATCTCAGAACTTGATATCTACAATATTACTGAATTTGATAACCTGGATGCCTTCGTGGATATCGGTATAAAAGCAGGTCAACGTTATGTTGATGACTTTAAACGATTGGCTGACAGGCAAACCATCCCTCCGCTACCCATTACAAAAATGGAGGCTCCCACTCCATTGCCCATTCAAAACATAATTATTGAGGGAAATACACTTTTCGATGATGAATTTATAACACGTAAACTGGAATTTGAACCGGGCATTAGCCTTACTCCGAAAGAGATTGAGGAGAAAATAACCCGCCTCTACAGTTCAGCATATATACAACAGGTTACATACCGCATCATACCGGATGAGTTGTACTACTACAATCTTATTATCACTGTTCAGGAAAATAAGAGTAACGACTTTCGTGTAGGCTTGCGATATGAAACCCAGACGCAGGCATCTATCTTGCTTGAAGCTACTTTTCAGGATATGCTGCATCCCGGCTCAATTAATCGTTTTGAAGCCAGGCTGGGAGATGAGATTCAGTTTACTTCTGATTACATCTACTATGGTGCATTGGGATCAAGCTTAGCCGCACTCACTACCTTTCAATATAAAACGGAAAAAGTTGATTGGTTTGAAGATTTTTCCCGCGTTTCGAGTTTTACAAATCACACTCTGCGCGGAGAAGCTTCTGTGGGAAATTACTTCAGTTTGCAAAACTTATTAACCTTAGGGATTAGAAAAGACTTTACGTTTCACAGGAGCGTGATAAACCGGGAAGGTATTGAACCAAGCAACAGAGATTACCATGCTCTATTTGTACGATATAGATTCGATAGGCTAAACAGAAAATCCTACCCGACGGATGGACAAAAATTTATTGTTGAAGGGTTTCACAGTAATCCAATACTCTTCAGCCCCCTGTTGTTCACATCAATAAGCTCCTATTGGGAAGGCCACTATCGAATAACTGATGATTTCAGTTTAAGAAATACTATTTATGTAGGTTATAGCTATGGCGAAGAACTTCCCTGGGGATATTGGAATTCACCAAACAAACTCCACCCCTCTTTTGGATTTGTAAGGTTTGGTGGTGTAGACAGGTATGAAATATCGAAAAGAAATATGCAGATGGGGTCATTCGGAATGCAGGTAGAACCTTTCTATCACAGATTTATAGGCTTGGACGTGTATGCAGGGCGTTTTCTTGATGAATGGAATCTGAATTTACAGGAAAATGATTTTGAATATGGAGCCTCCTTAACTATAGGAGCATTAACTATTTTAGGACCCATACAGGCGATATTTTCAACAAGCACAATAAATAATTTTAGAGCTGAATTACAAATTGGATACCAGTTTTGAACAACCAAAATAAAATCGAATCGACAATCTCTGAAATTAAAGAGGAGTTGAAAACCTCACCGGAGAACTCTGAACTGCTGAATGATCTGGGTGTGGGATACTATCTGCTTGGGCAGTATGAAAATGCAATTCATCAACTGAATAAAGCGGTTCAGTTGAGTCCAGACATGGCTGTTTATCACTACAACCTTGCCAATGCATACGCCGAAAATAATCAACCGGAACGAGCGATAAACTTCTATCATCTGGCCATTGAAGCCGATGCAGAACATATTCCTTCCATAAATAACCTGGCCGATTGTTACGAGTTAACAGGTGAGCATACCAAGGCACACGAGTTATTTCAATACCTTGTGCGTATCGACCCTGATAACCCACTCTCCCACTTTAATCTGGGGAATTTCTTTCTAAGGCAGAATCAGCACATTGAAGCGGTGAAGTGTTATGAAGAAACGATTAAGCGAGATCCTGAATTTGCAGATGCTTATTTCAATATCGGGTGGGTACTGCAACAGGCAAAGGCGTATAGAGAGGCCTTGGATTACAGTGAAAAGGGGCTAAATAGTGATCCGGAGCATGAAGAGCTGATGAGGCTAAAAAAAGAGCTGAAAAAAATTCTTAATTAATCAACTCCTTATTCTTACAGTTCTTAATATTTGCCTGACGGGTCTCATCTTCAAGTTCAAGGGCAAATGCAGCAGCCATTCTTTGCTCAAATCCCTCTTTTGCACGAATTTCAGGCAGCTTCTTTAGCAGAGAAACAGTTGCTCTTCCTGATAGGGCAAACTTTCTGGTATCATCGCACATTGCCATTAAATCTCTGAGAGATCTCTCTTCGGCTGGCGTCAATACATGATCGGAGTAGTCGAGAATAAAATCGGTTAAAATTTCATTCTCTGTATGTTTTACATTCATGGAGTAAGGCTTTCTGTTTTTGGCGTTCAGAAAGTCTTACTCCATACCCATTAGAATGTTTCCGATTTCACATAATCTCCAATTATTTCCTGAAGCTGCTGACGTCCGCGGTTAATTCGTGACTTAACGGTACCCATGGCGGTGCCGGTAATTTCTGCAATCTCCTCGTAAGTGAGCTGCTGAATATCGCGCAATACAATCGCTTCCCTGAAATCTTCATTGAGCTCCAACATCGCTTTTTCAAGCTCCTGAACGCTTAATTTGATGTGAAGCGCATCATCCTGAAGGATGGCGGTATCAGTAATTTCAAATTCCCGGTCATCAGGATCTGAGTCATCGGCATGAATAGAGATCAAGCTCATACGCTGCTTTTTCTTGTACATGCTTTTGGCGAGGTTCAATGCAATGGTATACATCCAGGTAGAAAGTTTTGCAATTCTCTCGTAAGAGTGTCTGCTGCGGTATACCCTTAAGAACGTCTCCTGTACCAAATCTTCACAATCTTCATGATTGTGGGTATAACGGAACAGGAAATTGTGAAGCCTGTCTTTGTATCTGCTTACAATAATATCGAACGCCTGAACCACCCCTGCCTGAAGTTGCTCCATTACATCCTCATCAGACATTTTATGCAAATTCGCTGTTGTAGATACTTTCATAATATAACCCCGTAATTCTTAAGTTGCTCGTTACCGCAACACCGAATCAGCCGATGATGCGCTTTATAAGCAGGAGAAATATTGATGAGGTATCTAATGTGCTGAAGCCTTTTGCGGCGCTGTCTGCGTCGAGCAGGGCTTCAAATATCTGGGGCATTTCTGCCATTCTGAACCTTGAAGCTTCGCTCCACTGGGCATTAAAAACATAACCGTTTTTGATTCCCAGCTGGTCCTGAATCTGTTTCTTATTCAGGCCCCTTTCGGTAAGCCTGCATATTTGCCAGATGTTGCCAAACACATTGTAAAAGAACCCCACGGATTTAATTACTTCTCCCGCGCTATAGTTACTCTTAAGCAACATCTGTTCCGCTATGCCAAGGGCCTGGTCCAGATTTCGATTTACGACAGCATTTTTGAGCTCTATGACGCTGAAGTCGCGATATGAGCCGGAAATTTTTTTTATGTGCTCTACAGTCACCCTCTCTTCAGTGTCTACAAAAGTGCACACTTTATCTATTTCTGTGGACAAAAGCTTTAAATCAGGGCCGGCCATCTGGCTTAGAGTTTGAGCCGCCTCAGGCTCAAAAACTTTCTTGTGAGAATATCGGGCCCAGTCTGCCACCCAGTCGGCTAATTTATAATCGGGAAGCTCTTCAAAGTTATAAATTTCACATTTGTCAGTTGAAGATTGAATAGCCTTGCCTAATGAAGTTCTCTTATCGGGAAACCGGGTATCTATCAAACAGAGAATTGTAGATGGGTTTGGCTGCCTGATATACTCTTCAAAATCATTAAGGTTTCCATCGGTTGTATTTTCATCCAGCTTTAAAAAATCCCTCACAATAACCACCCTCCTGTCAGCCATCATTGGATAGCTGCGGGCCATATCAATTATCTTCGCAGGAGATGCATCAGCTCCATAAATGAGGTCAAAATTAAAATCTTTCTGCTCTTGAGGAACCAGCTTTTCTACTTCATCCTGAAGCAGATCGATAAAAAATGACTCTTCACCATAGAAATAGTAAACGGGTTTCAGGGAATCCCCGCTTCTAAACTTTTTATATGCTTCTCGAAATATGTCTAAACTGGTTGGTTTGGCCAAGTGCTGATATCCTGTTCAAATGGTTTAATCTTGTTCTACGGCGTAAAGAATTCCACCCAAAAGGTGCTGAAGAAACAGATCTTCACTATACGACTCGATGGTATGACCAAGAGCCGTATAGAAGGAACGTCCGCCGTCATACTCATGGTACCACGCTATGGGATGATTACCGGGATGATCACTGCCTTCGTAACTGTCGGTATCCAGTTTTAAAAGTACGTTAATATCTTCAGAAATAAATCCGAAGTTGTACCACTCATCACTTCTCTGCCAGCGCTGTGGCAGCATTTCAGTTGATGGATGGGATGAATCAGCCACGTCAATTATTGCGTCTCTCACGCCGGGATCATTGGGATGATTATCAAAACAGGCTCCCACCAAACGGACATACCACGGCCAATCACATTCGGTATCAGTGGCAGAATGAATCCCCACGAAGCCTCCACCGTTCTGAATGTATTGTTTAAAAGATTCCCTCTGATTGTCATCAAATAGAGTCTGTGTTGTATTTAAAAAAATAACAGCATCATAGATTGATAAATGTTCAGGTGTAAAATAGTCTGAATTCTCGGTTAACGTAACTGAAAAACCATTATCAGCGCCGAGCTTTTCGATGGCTTTTTGCCCCGCCTCTATAGAGTCATGACGCCAGCCGGCGGTTTTCGAGAATACTAAAACTGCAAAGTCTTTCTCAGCCATCACTGCTGCTTCTTCCTCAGCGCTATCCTCACAGCCCAACAGAAGTACAGTAAATGATAAAAGAAGCAGAATGGATATTGTTGATCCGGTTTCTATAAACATGCTTAAAATGAGTTAAATTTTATTATAAGGTTCCTCTTGGAGTTATCAATATAAAAAGGTTTTTTTATTATTGGGTTTATACATTTTGTTGAAGCCACTCTATTGTATCAATACCGTCCGGCCTCCACCAAACCGGAGGCGTCTGGGCATCAGCCAGCGGTTCAAATCGCCTTCCACCAACTTCCGAACCGGACCTTTCATTGCTGTAAACCGACTGTAAACCACTTCCATACGTATCGATCAGCCGTTCAATATCCTTAAAATCGCCTTTAACCCAGTGGAGAATGAACTTTTGATCAGGCTTGTCGATATACTCTTCAATTAGAAAATCATTTAGCCAGGCTTGCTCTATTCCTATCGCTTTGTTGTATGCAAATCGATGTTCCAATACAGGGGCCGGCTTTTTGTGTTGCGGATTTCTCATCCAAAACGCCTCGATGTAGTCAGTAAATGAACATTTTTGGGAATTCAAATGAAATGGTGCCACAACCATGGCTAAAGATCTACAACCTGTACCGCCATATCTGAAAACGGCTTCAGTGAGATCTTCCATCGTCTGTTTGCTGTTATTTTCGATGAGAGCAAGTGAAAAATGGGCGGTTCTCATCAGCTGCGGTGTATCGGGACGAATAATTTTTAAGTGCAGCAGCTTTTCCAAAACCGTCCGTTTTGATGACTCAGAGCCAGCAAATAACAGTGCATCAGCACGGGTCTCTGAAAGTTTATCCAGCGTTATCGACCACTCAATGCTCTTTGCAATCTTCTTCTCCTCAAGAAGATTTAGCAGCGGGAGCAATAGGTAAGGATCTTTTTTGGAGATTTTTCCCGCATAACTGCCACCGGTCATCATGACAGCTAAAAGGTCCTGAAGCCCAACCAGAGGTAAATTTCCGGCGTGCAGGCAGATAATCTTTTTATTCGAAAGCGATCCCTGGGATAAGCCGGATATTTTAGCCCACTGCATTAAGTTCTCGAAGGTAAGTGAATTCTTGAGATGGATAACCTGGTGCTTGATATCTTCGAAACTGAACAGATCCTCATCCACTGTTCTCTCAATAGCCCTCTTCAGGTCTTTATTGTCTTTCCGAAGCCATTGCTCCATGCATTCATGCAGCAGGCCTATATGTGTTTCAAGGCCGCTCATATTTCGTTATCAATCAAAAAATTACATCCTCTCAGATCGCTTTTGCTCCATCTGCCTAAAACCCTGAACCTCCCCTGCTCATCCATTACTCCCCTGTCTTCCGTCAAGATAAAGGGGCAGGAGTAGATATTTGCCAGATCAATGATTCCAATTTTTCCCTCTTCGCCGGGCTTGCAAATTTTACCGGGATCATCCTCTTTTCGGATGGTTACCCGCATCCAGTGTGGCGTTGTAAACCACTCGCCGCCCATGGCATAACACTGGCTCAACAGTTCACACATTCCATATTCAGAATGGATCTGTTCACCGGGGGTTTGAAATCCCTTAGAGAGAATTTTTCTCAACTCTGTTTTAGTGATCTCTCTTCGATGAGTTTTCATCCCGCCGGTTTCTACAATAACCGAATTTTCAGGTAAGATCTCAGATTTCATCTCAATCAGATCCAGAAGTCCAAAAGCTGCGCCAAACAGCATAACCTTCTTTCCTGATTTTAAAATGGGGGAATAATCTTTTTTATGGAGCGGTTTATCTAAAGGCAGAAACCTGCTCAAGCCGGAGTTGTCTGATTGAATGAGGTGATTAATCATCCAGATCAGGGAAGAGTGTGGATTATCTGAGTAGCCCGGCGTATAGCTTAAAATTGCAAACTCATCTTTTGGAAAATGGTGGTAAAACTGCTCTTCAATAGCTTGCCTGTAGATGTTTGAATCTGCAACAAAGTGGCTGCTTCGTTTCATAGAGCCTGTACCGCTGCTTTGAAATATCAATTTCGGGGTTCTGTTTTCAACGATCAGTTCAGAATCTTTAAATGCCCGGATTGGAAGCAGCGGAATAGCGTCGGCAGTAAAATTTTGTGATTCTAACACACCAAAATGGGTGGAGAATGTGCGATAAATTGGGCTTTCTGAGAGTTGAAATGCCAATACTTTCCGGAATCGATTTTCGAAAGATACTGATGTATCAAAAATAACTTCCATGAGTGAACCGGCAAATATTGAAATTTATGACAGTTAAATTTATACCTTCATGCAAGCAGTAAATGATTCCGGCCTCCGATTAAAGCCGGTCAAGGCCTTTGTGGCCTATATCTTTTCTGTAGTAGCAATTGTCGAAATGAATCTTTTCAACATTTTTATAAGCGGTATCAATGGCTTCTTTAAGAGTTTTTCCAGACGCAACAACATTAAGTACGCGCCCGCCATTGGTAACAAGATCTCCATTCATAAGCTTGGTACCCGCGTGGAATACGATGGCGTCTTCCTTTATTGAATCAACACCGGTAATTAAAACCTCTTTTTCATAGCTGCCCGGATAACCTCCGCTTACCAGAACCACACAGCAACGATGCTTGTCATCAAGCTGTATTTTTACTTCATCAAGCCTTTGTTCAGTGGCGGCTACAATTAAGTCGAGCAGATCATTTTCCAGCGATGGCAGTATCACCTGACATTCGGGATCGCCAAATCTGCAGTTGTACTCAACCACTTTAGGCCCCTGATCTGTGATCATCAATCCTACATAAAGGATGCCCTGGTAATCAGACTCTTCCAGCTGCATACCGGTTATGGTGGGTTCAATAATCTGTTTCTTAACCTGCTCCAGGATATCTTCCGTGAGTACAGGGGCCGGTGAATACGCTCCCATTCCACCGGTATTCAGCCCTGTATCACCTTCTCCAATACGTTTGTGATCCTGGGCATTATGGATAATATGAGAGGTATGGCCATCTGAGATAACAAATACAGAAGCCTCCTCCCCTTCCATAAACTCCTCTACAAGCAATCTGTCGGCTGCCTTGCTCAGTGAAGCACTTGTTTTGAGCTCTTCAAGCCTTTTAACTACTTCCGCTTCCGAATTACAGATAAACACCCCTTTTCCACCGGCTAAACCGTCGGCTTTAAGTACAATTGGATACTTCTCTTTTGTTTGAATAAATGTAAGCGCATCATCAAATTCATCAGATGAGAAAACCGCATAATCTGCGGTGGGTATGTTATACTTAACCATGAACTCCTTGGCAAACTCTTTACTTCCTTCAAGCATAGCTGCGGCCTTTCTGGGACCAAAAACAGCGATGTTTTTAGATTCAAGATAGTTTGTGAGTCCATTTACCAGAGGCGCCTCAGGGCCGATTACCACCACATCAATATTTTGCTCAGCCGCAAAACGGGCCACCTGTTCAAAATCGGAAGGATCCAGATTGACGTTGATCCCAAACTCATCAGTTCCCGGATTACCGGGAGCGGTATACAGATTGCCAAGATATTCCGATTGATTCAGTTTCCATGCAATGGCATGTTCTCTGCCACCGCTTCCAATCAACAGAATATTATAAGATGTATCCATTACTTAGTGATTGATTCGGCTATGGTAATTATCTCATTAAAGCTGGATGAGTCGAGACTGGCTCCGCCAATAAGACCTCCGTCTACATCCGGCTGTGAAAGTAGTTCCATTGCATTTCCGGGCTTCATGCTACCGCCATATAAAATGCGAATATTGTCGGCAATTGTCTCACTCCAGAAATCACTTAGAATGGAGCGGATAAATTTATGCATCTCCTGTGCCTGTTCAGGGCTTGCTGTTTCACCGGTACCAATTGCCCAAACAGGTTCATAGGCAATTACAAGGTCTGACGCATACTCATTGTCAATTGAATTGATTACAGCTTCAAGCTGAAACTTCACCACGTCGCGATGGGAATCATTTTTTCTCTCTTCCAGTTTTTCGCCAACGCAGACAATAGCCTTCAACTCATTCGTAACAACACGTTTTGTTTTTGCAGCTACAACAGCATCAGTTTCCCCAAAAAACTCCCTTCTTTCAGAGTGCCCCGTAATTACATACTCACATGTAAGTTCCTGCAGCATTTCTGTGCTGATCTCTCCGGTAAATGCGCCATTGCTTTCAGAATGAACATTTTGCGCACCGGTTTTAAGAGCCGTATCTCTGAAACTTTTCACAACAAATGGAATGGATACGAAGGGCGGACAAATTAAAACTTCACTTTTTGGAGATTTACCGTTCCAGGTTTCGGCAATTTCATCGGCTAGCTTTTTAGCTTCTGTTGGCCCTGCATTCATTTTCCAGTTACCGGCAATAAGGAATCTTCTCATAACAGTTAGTCGTTTTGTGTTATTATTTGTTGTAGACCACGAACCACTTCATCATATTCATTTCCGATATATCTTCGGATAATCTCACCTTTATCGTTTACCAAAAAACGGGTAGGAACCTGAGTAAGGTTCAGTTTTTCAATCAATTCATCAGTATCAAATGATCCGGGCTGCACCACTTTCCAAAACATATTTCTCTCACTGAAAAATGCCTCCAGCGTCACTTGCGATGCTGAAATCGGCACGGTTATCACTTCAAGGCCAAAATTATTGTAAATCTGATGAATAGCAACCGTTCGTTCGTACTGCTGCTGATAGATGAAATTATCTAGCCGCGTAATTTCAATCAGGTATGGTTTTCCAATTAAGCTTTCACTAGAAAGTGATTCACCCGTTACGGTTTGAAAAGCAAAATCAGGGAAAGGGGAACCGGGAGTGAGAAATTCAAGATCAAAGCTGATATTTTCTGCCCATTCCATAGCAGAACGGTTATTGGAATAGGTTTCCCGAAATGTATCCAGGTATTGATTTGCCTCGCGTGTTCGTGAACTGTCGTAGAGAATCTCAATCCTGTCTATCCGGATGTTCATTTTCTCATTTTCTGATTTGGCTAATCGTTCAAGACGATTTAAAAAAGTTAGAACTTCGTCAAGACCGTTGCTTTCAGCATAATAATCGAGGAGCGCACTTCGGCTCGATCGCTGCAGGTATTTTTCGGATTCAAGCAGCTTCTCACTTCGTTCAACCATTAGTGAGTCGTTCCAGCTCCGAAGCATTTCGACCGATGAATTTCCTGCAATCATACCGGCATATGTATCACTGTTGTCCTCAAATACCTCCCAATAGATATCACTCCATTTCAAAATTTCAATATCGATGCTGTCGGCCGGTACTGCACCTGCATTAATGAATTGAACAACTCTGTTGAAATTTCTCTCCAACCTCTCGATGGTTCTAAAGACGTCATTCTCCTTAGAAGTGATCTCTGCCGTTTGCGATACATTCGGTAATTGCGCATTAAAGGTGATGGTATCACCATCTGCGAAAATCATGTTCTGCACCCCAAACGTATTACGGTTTCTGGATATGATAACCGGATAGATATCCCTGTCATCAAAACGTGCAGTTCCCGAAAAGTATCCTTCTGAGTCTGTTACGGCATGAAAAATCGTATCCCTGGCTTCACCGTCCTGACTCTGAAATGAGACCAGGAGCTCAATGGAGCTATAATCGTTTGACCTGTCAAGTTCTTCATCAACAGTTATTTGACCACTGATGAATGTTGATAATTTCTGATCTTCCTCTTTTTTTGAGCAGCCGAAAACAAGTACGGCACCCAAAGCTAACAGAAATAATAATTTTAAATTCATTGAATAGATATCTATAAAAAAATTTGATTAGCTGTTTTCCAGCTTCGGTAATAGAAGCTCTCTTACCTGTTTAGGATTGGCTTTGCCTTTCGACTTTTTCATCACCTCACCGATAAAAAAGCCGATCAGGGCTTTCTTTCCATCCCGGTATCTCTGAACCTCATCCGGATTAGACTCAATTACGTCATCGAGTATAGGGTCAATAAAGCCCGTATCCGACACCTGCATCAGGTTCATTTTTTCAGCCAGTTCAACAGCACTCAGTTCACTCTGCAGCATCTCATTAAAGATCTGCTGCATAGCGGAGGAGTTAATTTTATCATCCATTTTCAGTGCAATCAACTCACCCAGCCGCTTGGGTGTAATGGAGAATTGATCGATAGAAATACTCTTTTCGTTTAACACCCTTAAAACCTCAGTAAGAATTACATTGGCAACTGCTTTGGGCTGATTCACATCCTTTAAAACCTCTTCAAAATAATCGGCCAGTACCCGCGACTCCGTCAGAATGTATGCGTCATCTTTACTAAGTGATAACTCATCTGAAAAACGTTGGAAACGAACGCTGGGAAGTTCCGGCAGTTCTGCCCGGATATCAATCAGCATTTCTTGGGTTACATATACGGGGGGCAGATCCGGTTCAGGGAAATAGCGATAGTCGTGGGCCTCTTCCTTGGTTCTCATCTGTCGAGTTTCAAGTTTGTTGGGATCCCATAAAAGTGTTTGCTGAATTACCTTGCCACCGGATTCCACAAGTTCAATCTGTCGCTCTATTTCAAACGAAATAGCACGCTCAACATTACGGAAAGAGTTCATATTCTTTAATTCAGTACGAGTACCCAGCTCTTTTTGCCCGCGAAGCCGTATAGATACATTGGCATCACAGCGAAGGCTGCCCTCTTCCATGTTACCGTCACAAACTTCAAGATATTGTACAATCTGTTTAATTTTTGCCAGATAATGATATGCCTCTTCGGGTGTTCGAAGGTCGGGCTCAGATACAATTTCAATAAGAGGTGTTCCCGCACGGTTCAAATCCACCAGTGTATGATAGGGGTCTTGGTCATGGATCGATTTGCCGGCATCTTCCTCCATGTGAATTCGTGTTATTCCAATTGTCTTACTGTAATTTTCCAGTTCTATATCAATACTTCCTCCAAAGCAGATCGGAGTATCATATTGCGAGATCTGATAGCCCTTGGGAAGATCAGGATAGAAGTAATTTTTCCGGGCAAAAATAGACTTTTCGGCGATTTTACAATCGGTAGCAAGCCCCATTTTAATGATATAGCGAACAAGGTTCTCATTTAAAACAGGGAGTGTTCCCGGGTGCCCCAGGCAAAGAGGTGTTACTTGAGAGTTGGGAGCAGCGCCATATTCGGATGAAACAGATGCAAAAGCTTTGCTGTTTGTAAGTAATTGAGCATGAACCTCCAGCCCTATTACCGCTTCATACTTCTCATTTGAGATTGTTGACATTTTAAAAGTTTGGTTGCACAGTCAGTAAAACAAAAAGATATGAAAGTATCGAGAGAATATAATATCTAAAATTTGCTGCTTTTGCACTGAATTAGTTTACATGATTGCCACTATTTTGTAAATATTTTTCGTTAAATCTTCTGATTTTGGATAGAATTTTGTTAATTAAGGGTAACTTTTAACGTTTTTTAACGGAGGTTGCTGTGAAATCAATTCTACAAATCTCTTTTTTTTCACTTCTTTTGGCAACCCTCCTATCCGTTTGTGTGTTTGCCCAATCGCATCAGGGTCACTATATGCATATTGACTATTTAAATGTGGATGCTGAGAATATCCCCACATTTATTGACAAAATCACGTCTACTTTTCTACCCATACAGCAGGCAAGAAAGCAGAATGAAAAGATTTCCGATTGGTATGTATACAGGGTAGCCTATCCCGGTGCGAGAAACTCAAACTATAACTTTGTAGTAATTACAATTAGTGACCATGTTTCCGGTTTTGAGGATATGGATCATCAGCTTGATGGTCAGGTTGCTTCAAGAGAGCGGCAACGGCTGTTGCGAGAATATAAAGTTCACTTTACACCAAACCACTCTGAGTTGTGGAGAATTAGAAATAGCGTAATGCAAAATGAGGACGCCAAGCCCAGCCGCTATATCGTAATGAACTACATGAGTGTTGGGCAAGGGTACGAGTTTGAATACCAGATGATGGAAGATGAAGTAGCCCGCCCTCTTCATGAAATGCGCATGGAGCGTGATAAGATGAGAGGATGGGAATTGAACGAACTTATTATACCGGGCGGCACCGAATACGGCTATAATTTTTCGACCTTAGATCTCTTCGAAAAACTGGAGCATATGGAATTCGGCTTTACGGAAGAGCTGATTCGTCAAACACATCCCGACACCAACATAAACGAATTTTTTAATAGCATAAATCGTACACGCGACCTGGTAAGAAATGAAGTATGGGAGTTGATTGAGGCGATGTAGAAACCACCGGTTCTTATATATCATACAAATTACCCCTCGAATGGCTTCGCGGCTCTCTTCTCACTGCCGTTGTTTCTTCTAAATTAGTCCATTTGAACATCCAATCCATACAGCTGCTGGGTAATACAGTGTATACTCCCCTGTCCCCATACAAGATCTGCGCACTCTACTCCTGCAATGTCGTGATCCGGAAAGAATTCGCCGAATAGCGCAAGTACTTCATCATCGTGGTTTTTATCGTACAGAGGTACCAAAACCACCCCATTCGCTATATAAAAATTTGCATAGCTTGCAGGCACATATTCAGAGCCATCTACTGTAGTGCCTTCAATTCGGGTGTGCGGCAGAGGCAGTGTAATGATATGGAACGGTTCTCCATTTTGATCAGTACTCATCTTCAGTATCTCATAGTTCTCTTGCAAGGCCCTGTAATTTATATCCTGTTCATTATCGGTGATCATGGTAAGTATGGTATTCCGGTTCATGAATCTGGAAAGGTCGTCAATATGCCCGTCAGTGTCGTCACCGGCCAACCCATCCTTTAGCCAAATGATCTTTTCCATACCAAGAAAATGTTTGAGTTTATACTCAATTTCATCCCTGGTCAGGCCCGGATTTCTGTTCTCGTTCAGCAGAACCGATTCTGTGGTTAGAAGCACACCGTTACCGTTCGTTTCAATGGAACCCCCTTCCAGTACCATACCTGTCTGAACTCGATCTATTCCAAAGGTAGCGGCAAACCACTCAGGCAGTTTATTGTCGCTATCGTAAGGCGGATATTTTTCACCCCATCCATTATACTCCCAATCTGTAA
Organism: Balneolaceae bacterium; assembly: GCA_007693295.1. Classification (GTDB taxonomy): domain Bacteria; phylum Bacteroidota; class Rhodothermia; order Balneolales; family Balneolaceae; genus Rhodohalobacter. The sequence goes on along the minus strand of REDT01000113.1, from coordinate 9,004 downwards.
TTACAAATTGACTCTCAGCAGCACTCCCATCCCCCTTTGCACTGACAAAGATAGGGCCGCAATCTCTGGCCCAAACATCATTGATTGGCACTGAATAGAGGTGAACATTTTTTTTATTGATGTTACGCGTACCCAGCATCCGGTCCAGATAAGCTCTCTTAACGGAAGGATCATGTAATAATATGACGGGCTCATACCTGTGAAGGATTTCAATAATAGTAAGATATACCTCTTCTACCCTATCCATACGCCGGCCCGGCCAGGTTTCTTTATTAGAGGGCCAATGCAGCTGTGTCGCCGAATGGTTTTCCCATTCAGCAGGCATCAAAAAATTATCAAATCTATTTATCGTATTGCCCATCAGTTATTTAAATAGTTTATCTAAAATTATTATTAATTATTGGAATAGAATTAAAGAACAACTCAATACTCATTAAAGCATCTCTGTTTGAGTTCCGAAGGCAAACATAAGAATATTTAGAAAAGAATCATCTCAATTATCTTTTAAGCAAGAGTTCATTCATTTGCATGACAACCCTATAAAAAGATTAAAAGAAAGTTTCCTGAAAGTTCGCTTTTTGTTTTATCCTCACTGAGATATATTCCACGCATCTATAATCATACTTATATGTCTGTAAGCTTAATATGATAAATGAACCTGGTTTCGTACCCAACAACGTCGGATGGATTGAAGTAATCTGTGGCGGTATGTTTAGCGGTAAAACAGAAGAATTGATCCGAAGAGCAAAAAGAGCTCATATTGCCGGCCAAAATGTTGTGATCGTTAAACCGGCAATTGATAACCGATACAGCGATACCGACGTTGTTTCTCACGATGAGTCCGCACTTCCCGGTATAACCGTAGACACAGCCGATCAGATCATACTGCTTACATCTGCAGCGAAGGTAGTGTGTATTGATGAAGCTCAATTTTTTGACAATCGCATTGTTGAAGTGGCAAATTCTCTGGCAAACGACGGCAAACGGATAATCGTGGCCGGCCTGGATATGGATTTTGAGGGCAAGCCATTTGAACCCATGCCAAGCCTGCTTGCAATCGCGGAATATGTAACCAAACTTCACGCAATCTGTGTTGAAAGCGGTATGATTGCGAATTTTTCACAAAGAGTGGTCGAGAATACCGACACAATTCTCGTTGGTGAAAAAGACAGCTATGAGCCACGGGCAAGGCACTGCTTCCGCCCCCCGGCCGACATAAAAAGAGGCAAGCCTTTACGCGATTTAAACCATACCGGTCACTCCAATATCAAAAAAACAGAAGATTAAATGGACATTATACACGGAATAATTGGGATGCTGGGGCTGATTTTTATCGCCTGGCTGTTTAGTAACAACAAGCGAAATGTAAACTGGAACCTGGTAGCGCGCGGACTCGCCCTGCAGCTCGGCCTTGGAATATTTATCATTAAAGGCGCACAGATGGGTGAATTTTTCGCGCCTCTTGAGTGGCCCAGATTGTTGTTCAGCTTTATCAGCTCTCTTTTTGTTCAACTGCTCGATTTTACTACCCAGGGGTCAAGATTTATCTTTGGCGACCTTGCCCTCAGCCCCGGAATGGAGGGCAGCATGGGCTCCTTTTTTGCTTTCCAGGTGCTTCCTACCATTGTCTTTTTTGCATCCATAACTACCATTCTCTATCACTATGGAGTATTGCAGGTAATTGTGGAGTACATGGCCAAAGGAATGCGTAAGCTGATGGGCGTATCAGGTGCAGAATCTCTCTCTGTTACGGGTAATATATTTGTGGGGCAAACGGAATCACCGCTGCTTATCAAGCCTTTTATCGAGGGCATGACCCGGTCGGAACTGCTTGCCGTAATGACGGGCGGTATGGCTACCATTGCCGGAGGAATCATGGCGGTTTATATCCAGATGCTGGGAGACACATATGCCGTAGTAAACGAAGTGAGCATTGAGTATGCCAGGCAGCTTTTTGCAGAACAGCTGCTCGGAGCCAGTATTATGGCAGCACCCGGTGCGCTGCTGGTTGCCAAGATTTTTTATCCTGAGGACAGCACACCGGAGACTATGGGCGATATAAATGCCAAAGTTGAGAAAACCGATCAAAACGGTATTGAGGCCGCAACCTCTGGAGCCAGTGAGGGTCTTAAGCTGGCGCTTAATGTGGGCGCCATGTTACTGGCATTTATAGCCATTATTGCACTCATCAACTCCGTGCTGATGTGGTTTGGTGACGCAACCTATTTAACATCCATAATACCGGCCGAAAATTTCAACCTTGAAACGCTATTGGGCTGGATTTTTGCGCCTATTGCCCTGCTCATTGGCATACCCATGGACGATGTTCTGGCTACCGGCGGGCTTATGGGAATAAAAATTGTATCAACTGAATTTATCGCTTATCTCGGTTTGCTGGAACTGATTCAGCAACAGGTAATTGAACCGAAAACCATTGCAATGGCTACGTTTGCCCTTTGCGGTTTTGCCAATTTTGCTTCCATAGCTATCCAGATTGGCGGTATTGGAGGGCTTGCCCCCGGAAGAAAAGCTGAACTGGCTGAATTTGGCATTAAAGCAGTAATTGCAGGATCAATTGTAAATCTGATGAACGCAGCGATTGCCGGTATGCTTTTTTAATTGATTAGTATAGAAACAAAAACAATTTCTAACACTCCTTAGCGTAACCAAGAACAATAGCATCGTTCTCAAATTGAAACCAATATTGTCATACATGAAGCGATTTTATGCGATCATACTTTGCGGTCTGTTTTTTACCGCGTGTGAGGCAATCCAACAGGACGACTCTCCTGTTCTGGCATCTGTTGGAGGCAGCTCATTAACCCTGAATGAAGCCTTTGATATGATTCCCAACGCAGTTTTAGCTCAGGATACGGTATCTGCGCTTTCAGCTTTTACAAAACAGTGGATTGATTCCCAGGTAGCTATACAGCACGCAGAGCGTATCGGAATTCACAACAATCCTGATATGAAAAAACGAATTGAACGTATTCGCAAACAACTTCTTGAGGATGCTTTGAATGAGTATATTCTCAGCCTCAATATCGATGACATTGAAGTTACCCGCGAAGAGGCACAAAATTATTACCAGGCACATAAAGATAAATTTATCCTGGAAGAGCGTTATGTCAGATTCCGGCATATCACTACCGGAACCAGAACAGAAGCCGACAATGCCAACCGGGATTTGGCAAGAGGCGTGAATTGGGAAGAGATATTGAATACGTACAGCGTGGACCCTGATCGTCAGCTCAGAGAGTCCAATCAATTTTGGCCAATTTCGATGGCCGCCGAAAATATCTCCATGTTAAATCGTTATCTCAGGGTGATCGGTTTATCTGAGAGATCTCCTATACATTTTTCAGGTGGCCATTATCACCTTGTGCAGCTGATGGAAGAGCGTCCCGAGGGTGACCACCCCGACCTGGAATGGTTAATTCCACAAATCGAGGAGTGGTTAAGACTCGAGAAAGCACGAAGAATTACCAATAGTTACATGCGAAATCTTTATCTTGAGGCCGATGCAAATAATGAAATACAACAAGCAAACGTTAGCGAGATAGAAAAACTTCTGCAAGACAGCCGGAGTCAATAAATAATCATCCAAAATTACTGATGAATTACATTTTAAAATCAATTCTTCTTTTCACACTATTTCTAACCTATGGAATCTCCGCTTTTGCCCAGTCAGGCCAGGTATCCGACAAGATTGTAGCGATAGTAAACGATCGCATTATTCTGAAATCTGACGTTGACAACGAGATTCGGGATTACATGAACCAGGCAGAAATGCAGGGGCAACCTATCCAATTCAGTGAAGACCTGTGGTACAGCGCCCTCCAAAGCATCGTAGATAATTATGTGCTTTTGGAGAAAGCGAAAATTGACTCCGTAGTGGTTTCTGATGAACTCGTTAACCGGCAAATGGACCAGCGAATTAACCAGCTTGTGCGACAGGCAGGAAGTGAACGAGCGCTTGAAGAGGCGTTCGGGCAGAGTATTATTCAACTAAGAGCCGATTTCAGAGATCAGTTCAGAGAACAGATGGTTACCCAACAAGTGCGCCAGAATAAAATTCAGCGGATTAACATTACCCGCCCTGAAGTAGAGGAGTTTTTTAAAAGTATTCCGCAGGACTCTCTCCCGGTTATACCTGAGCAGGTAGGCGTTTCTCAAATTGTTATCATCCCACCCCCTCTGGAAGATGCACGAGATAATGCCTATGAAAAAGCAGCAGCCATTCGTGATTCAATCGTAAATTACGATAAATCATTTGAAGAGATGGCTCGCCGCTATAGCGAAGATGGGTCAGCTGCGCGAGGTGGCCTGTTACCGATGATGCCAATAAATGACCTTGTTGCTAATTACTCTGCCGCCGCAACTGCACTGGAGCCCGGAGAGATATCTGAAGTGGTTCAGACTCAATTTGGTTTCCACGTAATCCGGCTCAACCAGCGCATGGGAGATAATATCGAGACCAACCATATCCTTATCAGAATAGATGAGGAGCAGATCGACGAACAGTTTGCCATTGATAAATTAAATGCACTTCGCGATAGTGTACTCCATCACGACAAAAGATTCAGTGATTTGGCCCGTAAGTATTCTGAAGATGACGAAACCAGAGCTTTTGGAGGCCGGATCATGAACATGCAAACCGGGGAGAGATTGATGATGATTGATCAACTGGAACCGGCACTCTACAGAATTGTACTCCTGCTTGATGAAGAGGGTGAAATATCTGAACCGCGTTCGTTCAATCCTCCAAGATCGTCGGCAACGCGTGCATTTCGCATTGTTCGCCTCGACAGGCTTATCCCCGAGCACGTTGCCAATTTAGAAGATGACTATGATCGAATACGTGACACGGCTCTGCAGCAAAAACAGATGCGTAAACTCAGTAAATGGATGGAAGATCTGAGGGACGAATTCTATATCGAGTTTAAAATCCCAATGCCCGACGTCGATCCGCTCATGCAAGATGAAATACAAATGCCAGAAACTGAAGTACGCTGATGAAGCAATCCATTCCGGAAGCGCCAGACAGGGCCGCTGAATTATTCAGTGATTCTTTTCAAAAAATTAAAGATGAAATATCTAAAACAGTTGTTGGGCAAAAGGATATAGTAGACCAGCTTCTGATTTCACTTTTCTCTCGCGGCCATTGTGTTTTGGTAGGTGTGCCCGGTTTGGCTAAAACATTACTCATTCAAACCGTTGCTCAAACACTGAATCTTTCATTTAGCCGAATCCAATTTACTCCCGATCTTATGCCGGGCGATATTACCGGAACTGAAGTGATTGAAGACAATAAAGAGACCGGCAAAAAGCATTTTAAGTTTATAAAAGGCCCTATTTTCGCAAATATTGTCCTGGCTGACGAGATTAACAGAACTCCGCCTAAAACCCAGGCCGCCCTCCTGGAGGGAATGCAGGAATTTAACGTAACGGCCTCAGGGCAGCGTTTTCAACTCGACAGGCCCTTCTTTGTTCTGGCTACACAAAACCCCATTGAGCAGGAAGGCACCTACCCTCTTCCCGAAGCCCAGTTAGACCGGTTTATGTTTAACCTCTGGCTCGATTATCCTGCCATAGAGGAGGAGAAAATGATTGTGACTCAAACAACATCTCCGCGAAATGTGGTGATTAACTCTATTTTAGAAAAAGAGCAGATTATTGAGTTTCAGGAACTGGTTAGGGAAGTACCGCTGCCCGATCATGTTTTGGAGAAGACCGTTAAATTGGTCTCTCAAACCCGGCCAAAAACGGAACATTCAACAGAACTCGTTGATAAGTATCTGAGCTGGGGAGCCGGGCCAAGGGCCTCACAATATCTCGTACTCGGCGCAAAAACACGTGCACTTTCAAGAGGCCGTTATAATGTTGAGATGGAAGATATACATGCCCTTGCCGTACCCGTACTTCGCCACAGAATTGTAACCAATTATGCTGCTGAAGCTGAGGGGTTAACCTCGGTTAAGATTATTGAAAAACTACTTAAAAACCTGTAACCGTCTGTAAGAATGATCAGTGCATTTATACAGGGTATTAGTCCGGTATTACCACACCTGTTTATTATCCTTATTGCCCTGATCTCTCTTTTAATCTCCTGGTGGACGTACAGCGGCCTATCCTCTATCAGCACCTCAAAAAAATGGGGCCTGATCTCTTTAAGAGCATCAGCTTTAACTCTTTTGGTAATTTTGCTGTTCAACCCCTACCTGGTAAGAGAACTCTCAGAGATTGAAATCCCAACTGTTGCCGTCTATCTGGATAATAGCGAGAGCATGTCTGTTGAACGCGGCGAATATAGCGGTATAAATACCTATCAGAACATTCTTGATAATTTTCGCACCACCAAGAGTGATCAATTCAACTATCAATACTACCTGTTTGATGATGAAGTTTACGAAGGTGATGAATTAAATCTCTCCGGAATGGCAACCAATATTCACCGGGTAATGGAGCATGTCAGGGAAAATGAGACCAGATATGCTGCCTCAATACTCTTTTCTGATGGAATTGTTAACCGGGGGCGAAATCCCTTGTTTGCGGCCCAAAATCTGACCAAGCCCTTGATCACGGTTCCGGTGGGCGATTCAAGCCGGGTTCGGGATATCTCCATAGCTGACGTTACGCACGATGATCCTGTTTTTACGAACAGCCGCAATCTTATTACCGTTGAAGTTCAGCAGGAAGGTTTCGAGGGTGAAGAGAGTACGGTTCAGCTGATTGAAAATGGGGAGCTTATAGATACGCGCACAGTAAATTATCCCGCTGCCGCCAGCAGCCACGTCATAGAGTTTGTGAGAAACTACACTGAACCGGGATTTTATGAGATGGAAGTTCATATCCCTCCAAAAGAGGAGGAATTTACCGACAGGAATAATACATTCAACTTCACTCTTGAAGTACTCGACGATAAGTCTAATATCCTTTCACTGGCTTTTGAAGTCCATCCTGATGTTGCATCCGTAAGAAGACTGGTTGCTTCCGATCAGCAGAATGAACTTATCATGTCAACGTATCTTGGTAACAATCGTTTTGCAGGATCAAATCCGCTTGATATTGATCAGGATATAGACCTCATCATACTTCATGGCTTACCCTCGGCGGGCACATCGGTTTACAACTGGCTGCTAGATCGCAGTGAACCCATTCTCTACCTATCTTTACCCGGATCATACAGGCATACACAGAATTCAGATGATGAGCTCTACGCCTTAACCAACGTTAGAGTGGAGAGAATTCAAACCCTGTTGAATATCCATATCGGATCAATCTCTGATTCTCAGACTCACCCCCTGCTTGAACTCCCTCAGATCGCTCTCAATCGCCTCCCAACGCTTCAGGGCTATCAAGGCGCGTATCAGGTTAACCCTGTTGCAGAAACCCTGCTAACGGCCGATTTTCAAAGTACGCGAACAAACATTCCGCTGCTTATCGCTGCCGATACCGGAAATCGACGCCTTGCTTCTGTTAATGCATTTGGATGGAATCGGTATGAAAGAAGCCGGCAGGACGATGCCAGAAATCTTTTCAAGGATCTCTTCAATAATCTGGTTACATGGACCTCTACCCCTCCCGACAGAAGAACCCTTGTATTGGAACCCCGGAAAAGCAGCTTTTCTGAAAATGAACCGGTTGAAATCAGGGCAACCCTGGTAAATGAGCGCGGGGTTCCTGAATCAAATGCACTGGTAGAGTTACAATTTTTCCAGGCCGAACAGGATGAGAGGAGAACATTCAGAATGAGCCCTGAAGGAGATGGAGTCTATACTGCGTCAATTGGCAGCTATCCAAGGGGACTATACCGCGCTGAAGCTACGGCTACTCTTGGCAACAGGACGATAGGTGAAGCCGAAACCAGGGTAAACGTAAGCAGATCCAATCTGGAACTGGTCAATACACAGCGCGATGACGCCTTATTGCAGCAGTTAGCTTCCGTAACGGATGGGTTTTTCTTGCAATCTCTCTCTTTTGATGATCTGAACAGGTTTTTCTCAGATAACAATCTGCAAGAAACCAGAGAGGAGATCACAACGGATATCAACTATCTCTATCAAAACGGTTTGTGGTTTTTCCTGGTGATCATACTGCTCTCAGCAGAGTGGCTGATTCGCCGATCGGTTTCGCTGCCTTGATCTTATGGTGGAGTCGAACCGGCAACAATCCGATCTGCCGGGATGAACGGATCAACCCGAATGACCGCCGGTCTTTTAACCCCGACATGCGTGTCTGGGCTTTTATCAATCGGTAAATCGGACTTCGGATATCGGATAACCTTCGATTGAGAAGCCTTGACCTGGATCGAAACCTCAATGATTTAACGATTTTTAAGATTTCATTTCATGGGAATCGCTAACGCTCGGTGCGCTTACGCGTTCAAAAAATGAGCCGATATTCGATTTGCGATCTTTTTTCAACTTGTGCCTTGAAAAAACTTCCGCATCAATTCATGCAAAACCATAAAACAGAATCGGAGGTTGGTTCACGGGATTTCGGCCAATAGCATCGCGGATCAAACCCGCGTCCCAAATGCCATCCATCCTTTACCGGGGTACTTGCAGGCGCCAAAAAATCCTTCCCGCTACCCCTCGATAACACCTGAGCGTTGATCAAAATCTCGCCTCGGGGTTTTTTGGCTTCGCCACCATACCCCGGGTTGCAACCCGGGGCTAATCACGTTCAACACCGTTGGTGTTGTTTTTCCAGATAGTTTCTGGTTGTGACCATACAATAGAAAATTTCCCGCATTCAAGCGCTGAAGGCGTGTAACAATTCTATGCCGAAGGCATCCCTTCGGCGATTCTATCCCGATGGGTTAGGTCTGCGCTCCGAGCGCAGCGATTCCCACGAAAGTGAACAACGCGCAGCGGTTCTACGATTCTACAATTCGACAGTTCTACGCCGAAGGCATTCCTACGGGACGCTTCTATTCCTCAAAACCGACGCTGATTCCGTAGGAATCCCGATGGGGCAGAAACCCGGAAAAACGCCGGGA
>REDT01000167.1 GCA_007693295.1 Balneolaceae bacterium | reverse complement strand
ACTAGTGTTAAGTCAAGCATGAATTGTCGGAAGCAACCTGTCAGCCGCAGGTGCAGCTTTAGCGGTACACCTACCGGACCGTGTCCGACTACTGGCGGATCTGACAGCGTTGATTTTCGACGCTGACAGAAACCCGGAAAAGCACCGGGAATGCTGTCAGGTCTTTATCCTTCAATTGAGTATTGACATAACACTAGTGTTATTGGATTCTTGATAGTAGTCAGAGCAAGGATGTATAGTTTGAACTCGGGTACTTATATTCATTGTACGATCTGTGACTGAGATTCAGTTAAAAATGCTTTAGATAAATTTACAGGCTTTTTAGCACTCGATGTTAAAGTAATTAATAGATACTTTACATTCGGTATGTAATAAAGCGTAACCTGTACCGCCAAAAATAAAATTCTTGTACTAAACCCCTGATATTGCTAATCTGTCCGGAACATGGGAAAAGTTAATACACGGCAACATATTGGTGACCTTCTGCTGAGCAGAGGCATCATTACGTCAGATCAGCTCAGCGTCTCTCTCAGGATTCTTCGCGAAGAGCCCGATCACTCCAACCGCAGGCTGGGGCAGATCCTCTACCAGGACCTGAATCTGGACCGGCATGAGGTGATGAGTCAGATCGCAGATATTTACGCTTTTGATGAGATATTTGAAGGGAAAACCGAGATCTCACAGGAGCGCATTAAGGATATTAAGAGATATGTGGAAGAGCTGCCCCAGGAGGTAGTGGATGAGCTGGCTCACCAAAAAGCCGTCCCGGTTTATAAAACTCACACGGCAATTACCATTGCCGCATCAGATCCTTCCGACCCGAAACTCTCAGCAACCATCTCCAAGCTCAACTTTAAAGAGTTTGAGATCAAGTACTGCCGCTACGAGCTGATCGACTTGATCCTCTCGCAGGTGTACGAGCAGAAGAACGAATTTCTTGACCTGCTCGAAGAGATCGATTATGAGCAGGCCCAAATATCAGATAAAGAGCAGGAAGACGTAGATGAAGCGGAGATTGATGCCGAGATCAATCAAAGCATGCTCAACTCCCTTGTTGAGGGAATGCTGGTTGAGGGGGTTCGGCAGGGGGTAAGTGATATTCATGTGATTCCCAGCGGCCCCAAAACGACAGATATCCGGTTCCGGATTGACGGCAAGCTGCAGCTCTGGTATCAGCAGAAGAACGTGAAGCCTGAGGCTATCTCGGCCGTTGTGAAAGATAAAACCCGGAATGTAGACCGGTTTGAGCGTGATGCTTCCCAGGATGGATTTATTCAGCGCCTGGTGGACAATCACAACATTCGATACCGGGTCTCCATTATGCCGATGGTGGGCGCCGAGTTTGAGAGAAAATTCGAGTCGATTGTTATCCGGATTTTGGATGACCGCAAGGTGATTACCGACCTCAACGTGCTGGGGCTTCAATCGAAAGCAAAATCCGATTTTGTGAAGGCGATTGAGCAGCCTTCGGGCATTGTGATTATTACAGGGCCTACAGGCAGCGGTAAGTCAACCACGCTGGTGGCTGCCCTCTACTATGTGCTCGATCCAACTAAAAACGTATTAACCATTGAGGAGCCGGTTGAATACCTGATCAATGGAGCCCGTCAGCTGAAGATAAGCCAGAATATGACGTTCGATAATGCTATACGGGGTATTTTACGTCATGACCCTGATATTGTACTGGTGGGTGAGATGCGTGATCTTAAAACTGCAGAGATTGCCATCAAAATGGCCAATACGGGTCACCTTACCTTTTCAACCCTTCACACCAATGATGCCCCAAGCGCGGTTTCACGGCTTTTTAAAATGGGTGTAGAGCCTTTTCTGATTGCCAATGCCGTTAACCTGGTTATGGCCCAGCGGCTTCTGCGAAGGCTTTGTAAAAATTGCAAGGAGGAGTTCACCCCTCATCCGGAAACCCTAAGAGGCATTGGGTTTACTGAGGAGGAGATCTCAACCGGAACATTTTTCAAACCGGTTGGATGTGATAAATGCAACGGAACCGGTTTTAAGGGACGGGCTGCGATTCATGAAGCTCTTTACTTCAGCAAGGATGTGAAACGATTGATACTGGATGCCGGGGGCGATATTGATGAGGAGGAGATAAAAGACCTCGCCGTGAAAAACGGTATGTTAACTCTGCGTGCATCCGGCAGAGAACGAATAAAAGAAGGAGTTACCTCCGTTGAGGAGGTAATTGCCATTACCCTCGATGATTAACCATCTACATGCTCAGGAAATGAAATCATGAACAATTCAATAAACAACAGGCTCAACACGATGCCTGTCTACATGAGGAACCTGTTAAAAGATCCGCCTAATCTTTTAAAGAATTTCCATTACGAAGATGTGCTCTCTTTCCTGGAGATGGGGAAAGAGGAGAGATACAACCAGGGTGACATTGTGGTTAACGAGAACGATCGTGTCGGCGCAGCCTATCTTGTGGCAAAGGGGAAGGTGGGTATCTACCGGGATGAAATTCAGCTTGCAATTCTCGATGAGGGGAGCTTTATTGGCGAAACCTTTCTATTCAGTAAACAGAACAGAATGGCGAAGGTAATATGTGAAGAGAAAGCCATTCTGCTAAGTTTTGAGCGCTATGACGTATTGAGCTTTTTTCGAAAAAAACCGGAAAAATTGTTCAATATTTTCACAAAAAATATCATCGAAATTCAACAGAATAAAATCAATAACATGAACGTACAGCTCATGAATTTGAAAAAAAGGCTCTTAAACAGTGAAAGCTGGTAGGCAGAAAAACGTAGTTAAGCTTAAAAGTTTGATTTAATGTGTAACAAATCATTCACTGGATGGTCTTGTAAGTCAGGGAAATTGCATAAGTAAGTTGGTTTTAAAAAGTAATTAATGAATACATCTACAATATCACTCAAACCCATTCGCGAAATTTGCGGCCGCCTGATTTCAGAGATTCCTGAAACCCAGAAGGGATTGGAATATCATATTGAGATCGGACGCAGGCTGGAGGAGATGAATCAAGCCGACCGAAAGATTCTGCGTGAAACGCTCAATACGTTTCTGCTTCACATGGAAAAGATTGAAGCCTCCGATATTGATGTGGGCGGTCACGGCTGTGTCGGAAAAATCTGGTACAGGGTGTTCGGTAAGAAGTCTCCTCTCAACACCGAAGTGGATCTGCCTATAAAAGAAACCGATGTATTGCTGCACAATCTATTGACGATAAGTCAGCGTGAACAGTTCCTGGCTCAGAAAAATCTTGACTTCTCCTACCAGATTGCAAGCGATGAAGAAGATGGAAAAGTTCGGCGATATCGTGCCAACCTCTACCTGGATCTTGAGTCCGTTGCGCTGAACATGCGTAAAATTGACACCGAGATCCGGCCATTTAAATCACTCGGGGTTCATCCCGAAATAGCAAAGGCTCTCAGCCTGAAATTCTATAAGTACGGTCTCTCCCTAATTACGGGAATTACCGGTTCAGGTAAGTCGAGTACACTCGATACCATTATTGATGCAAATAACCGAACCGTCGATTCTCACATCGTGATTATTGCGTCTCCGATTGAATTGGTTCATGAGTCCATTCGCTCGGTTGTTCGTCACAGGGAAGTGGGCCGCGATGTGATCTCTTTTAAACATGGAGCCATCCAGGCTCTGCGCCAGGATCCCGATATTATCGTGATCGGTGAGCTTCGCGATCCCGAAACAATTACAACCACCCTTGAGATTACCGACTCGGGCCACAAAACCTTTGGAACGCTTCACACCTCTTCAGCAATGGAGAGTATTGAACGTATTTTGGGTGAGGTTAACGCCGACGAGCAAGACCGGGTAAGAATGCGCCTTGCCGATGTTTTAACCTGTGTGATAAGTCAGAAATTGGTCTCCAGCCTTGACGGTAAAAGGGTGCTTGCAAAAGAGGTTCTATTGGTTACACCCTCGGTACGTGCAGCAATCCGGAACAACAACGTGAATGAAATTTACCAGATGCTCTCTGAAGGGAGTGAACTGGGAATGGTTACCATGGAACAGGACCTGAAAAGACTGTATGATTCAGGTAAAATATCCAAAGAAGAAGCGTATAATAACGCTAATAATAAAAAACGGATGCAACAGCTCTTTGATGAGTTAGACTAACTTATACTGAATGTTAAAATCTCGCGAATACATAGGACTGAGCATAGAAGGCGAATTTATTAAAATCGCCAGGGTAAAACCTCATAAAAAAGGATTACAGCTCCTGCGTCTGGATAAAATCCGGCTCATTGAACCTCTTAAGAGCAAAGTCGTTGAAAAGAAGGCTAAAGCTGATGAAGATGATGTCTTTTCAGATGAGGATCCGGATTCAATTTTTGGCTTTGATGATGAGGGTGATGAGGCCGGCACTGATGAAATTGAAGAGATTGACCTGAGCAGTTTTGAGGACGATCCGGTCGATTTTGATGATACAGATCTTGTTGAAGAGGCTTCACTGCCGCGCAGCAATGAGGAGCTGATTGTTCGGTATCTGGATGATTTCGCTAAGCAGAAAGTGAATCTTGCTCTCAATATTGAGGCGGGAAATACAATTTTCCAGATCTTTAAAAATCAAAATTTCAAAGAGCTTAAGAAGAAAGAAGTTCAGCAGCTGGTATCTGAAAAACTGGAGGCTATCTATGGGGCTTCCCCCTTAAAAGACTATTATGATTACCAGATAAGGGATGACGGAAGCCTGTTGATTTCGTCAATTGATGAAGAATCACCCACTCTGCAGTTAATGAACCGAGCTTCCGAGGCCTATGCGAAGGACTATTATATTCAGGATGTAATACCTGATGAGGCAGCGGCTGTCGGACTGTTCAGAAATCATTATGAAATAGAAGAGGGGCAGATTACCGGGTTAATCCAGTTCGGGCCTGAAAAGTGCAGAATGATTTTCGTGCGCGGTTCCGAAATCCTGCAGGTTTCACCGGTTATTAATGAGGGGACCTCCACGAAAAACTTTTTGAATACAATTTTTTCAAAAATCCTGTTTCAGCTCGATACAGGAGAGATACCCGGAGTGGATCGTTTTATTCTTCTGAATAACTCCATTGGCGATAAAGCAACCGACTTTTTCAGAAAAAACTTTCCCGATCTCGGCATTGAAGACTTTACATTTAATGAGGAGAAATTCTCATTTGATGAATCTGTAGAGGAGATCGTACCAAGCTATACAACTGCTATTGGGATAGCCGCCGCTGCGGCCGGGGTTGGACTTGAAAACTATCCGAACATCACCTTTCTGCCTGACTACGTATCGGATAATCAGAAAAAATTTAAGCTGCAGTGGCACGGCTACGTGCTGCTCATTTTTGTGGGTTTGAGCCCAATTATCCTGAATCACTTTTACCAGCAAAATTCAGCTGAAATTGATTCTCTGCAATCGCAACAGGATCGCTATCAAACCATGATTGCCAATCTGCAGCCCCTGGTGCAGGAATCGGAGCAACTAAGCGTACAGTTGTCCGACATGCAAAACCAGCTCAGCCTGTTAACCGACCTCAGCCGCGATAATATTCGGTGGTCGGTTACGATGAACAGATTTAATGAAGCCGCTGAGCAGGTTGGCGGTCTCTGGATAAATTCATTCAGGCAAAATAATGATGTACTGATGGTGGATGGATACTCTTTAACCCGGGAGAACATCCCCAGATTAGCCAACCAATTTCCGTCTGTAACGCTTCTTTCTGTTCGAAGAGAGGAGATTCGTGAGCGGGAAATCTACTATTTCAATATGATGATACGGCGTACCGTACAGGACGAAAGCGAGTTTACCCCGCAGCGGTCGCGAGAAATCGATGATTTAATCAATTAAACTGACATAAATGTCATACGGAATAAGAAATACCTTAATAATGCTTGTTGTACTGGTGCTAATCTACGGCAGTGGTTATGCATATGTGCATTTTGTTCAAAAACCCGAAATTGAGAGGCTCGAGTTAAGCGTCTCCGGTTTGGAAAACGAATACAACCAGGATCAGCAGACGGCAGATTTGGTCCCCATGTTACGGGAGCAATTCACTCAGTCGCGGCAGTTTATCGATAACTACGACAAAATCATATTCAGGAATAACAATCCGGATGAAGTTTTCAGATTTCTCACGATTCTGAATAATATGTCGAACCTCAACTTCAATTATGTTTTTCAGGACTCGACCATCACAGAAGATTATGGTGTACTTCGTTCAGAAATTTCAGGTGATGGTTCCTATCGCGGATTGATGACGTTTATTAACGCCATCGAAAACAGCGAGCCGGTGCAGAAAATTAACAATATTGCGATCAGCCCTGTTGGGATGGATGGGGGATATCAGAATGTAAACTTTACATTTACCCTGAACAGTAACTACGACACACACAACATATTTGATTCTCCTGAACGGACTCCGGGTATTGCCACAGGAAACCTCTCTTCCAATCACAACCCATTTTTCCCTCTCATACGATCGGTTGCACCCAACGTGGACGAACTGCCGGATGTGGACAACAGCCGTCTAATCGGGCTTTCCAGCTCAGCAGTGTTTCTGCTAAATCAGAATGGCCGGATGCTTACACTCAGGCAAAACGACAGGGTTTATCTCGGCAGGCTTGAAACCATTAACGTACGCGAAGGAAAAGCAACGTTCAGACTAAACAGGGGCGGAATTATCGACCTGGTTACACTTGAGGTACAACGATGAAAAAATCTAATAGTCATATGAAATTTCTGACAACTCTACTTTTGGCAACTTTCTTGTTCGGTGGTTTAACTGAACTCACTGCACAGGATCGCATTCCCCGGGAATATGTGAACCCGGATGAGGTGATTTCGTTCGACCGAAGAACCGCCTTCCCGGAAGCCATAGATGTGCTGAACACTTTTGCACAGGAGTACGAAGATCGGTTTATTATCGATCGTACCGGGTACACGGGCCCGATTGGAGTATCGCTGCCGGCTATGCACTGGAGAGACGCCCTCGACTATATTCTGCGGGTGCAGAAATTTGTAGCTCTTGAATCTGATGACGTCTATGAACTGGTTACCCGTGCTGAAGCCGAAGAGCTGTCCGCACCCACTGAACGCCCGTCCACAGATAGGGCCCCGGGTGACGGGCCTGCAATCACCACAGGTACCCGGGAAGTTCGAATTAACGCCACCTTTTTTGAAGGCAGCCGGCGTGCGCTTCGGGAGATTGGAGTGGACTGGTCAACACTGACCAACAATGTACC
>REDT01000094.1 GCA_007693295.1 Balneolaceae bacterium | reverse complement strand
CTTTGAAGGGGGATGTGCAAGAGCGTTCAGCGATTGCACGGGGGGATGCTGACGGAGGGACACTCTAAAACTGGTTCAGATCTCGCCCCGAAGGGATCCCAATAGGCTCATTTTTTGAACGCGCAAGCGAAATTCACGTTAAAATGGATCTTTTCAGAATGGAATCAGTTGAAATTATCCAGCACAACCGCGGGCTCGAGGGGTTTTACTACTACTTCGTCGTTGGGTTCAAATAAGATTCTGTTATCGGTATGCACGATGTATCTCTCTCCGCCACACTCAACATGATAGGTGATGTCGTGGCCTTTGAACTCTCTTGCTATGATAATTCCTTTTTTAGAACCGTTTAGCGAACCATTCGGCTTTTCGATGGTAAGGTGTTCGGGCCGGATGGAACATGTAATCTGACCATGCGCTCTGCAATTCAGTTTCAGGCAGCCCAGGTTGGTGTGAATACAGTCGGCGTGATCAACATCTGCCTCAAAAAGGTTGGTTCGACCCAAAAACTGAGCTACAAACCTGGTTTTGGGTTTATAATAGACCTCCTCAGGTGTTCCAATCTGTTCAATTTTTCCATTGTTCATTACCGCAATCCGGTCGGCAAACGAGAGTGCTTCTTCCTGATCGTGAGTAACGAGTACGGCACTCATACCGGCTTTTTTAAGTATAGAACGCACCTCATTCCGGGTGGTTTCTCTCAGCATAGCATCCAGATTTGAGAAAGGCTCATCCAATAAAACCAGTTTCGGTTCCGGTGCAATGGCGCGGGCAAGTGCTACCCGCTGCTGCTGGCCGCCAGACAGCTCGGAAGGGCTTCGATCTTTAAAATTACCCATGCCTGTTCTGCAGAGCACCTCTTCGGCAAAAACTTTACGCTTAAATTTGGGAAGATCTGTGAGACCAAATGCCACATTATCGAGTGCCGACATGTGGGGAAAAAGCGCATAGTCTTGAAAAACAAATCCAATACCACGTTTTTGTGGGGCAACATGAGTATCAACAGATGATAAAACTTTATTTTCGAGCAATACCTCACCACTATCAAGCTTTTCAAAGCCTGAAATGACACGCAGAGTTGTAGTTTTACCGCACCCGCTCGGGCCTAAAAGAGCAAATATTTCATTTTCTTTTACAGAAAAAGCTACTCCCTGGACTACCGGGATATCTTTTTCAAATGATTTTTCAATATTTTTTACTTCCAGAAGCATTCAAATCACTTATATATGGACTTTAAAAGAATTTTTTAACGCTTATTTAAATTCAGTCTATATAAACTAAGCATTTTTTCTCATCCTATAAAGCTATTTAAAAAGGAAAATGTTCAGATTGTTGTTAAAGAAGTGTGAAACATTTATGTTTTCCTTATAAATATTATCACTACATATGCCTTTGGGTTACATTTAACATCAACTATCCCTTTTATGAAAACCTCAATTATTTACATCTTAACCATAATGCTGGCTATCTCATTTTTACATGGGTGCGGCCCCAGTGATGAAGAGCTGAGAGAACAGGAGCAAGCCAGGCAACAGGCTGTCCAGGATTCACTTCAGCTCGTATATGAACAACAAATGGCAGAGATGCGACAGGACAGCATCGAGCAGGCACGTCTTGCAGAAATTGCTGAAGAAGAAGCACGAGCCCGTATTGAATATGTTGCCGACGGCCCTTATACCCTTCAGATCGAATCCTGGAGATCAAAGGACAAAGCTGAAGCCCGCGTTCAGCAATGGAAAGAGATGGGTTTTGAAAATACATATGTACGGGAATTCGGCTCTGAAGATACCGGAGATCTTTGGTATCGTGTGCGAATCGGGCGATTTGCAACTTCTGAGCATGCCAATAATTTAAAAGAGAAACTTAGCGAAGAGTATGAGACCGATTCATGGGTTTCAAGAGTTGGCTAACTTCAAAAAAATACACTTTTTAAAAAAAAGCTTCTGGATACAACTTCAGAAGCTTTTTTAATTTCGGTTTTGAGTTACTTTCTAAAATCGAAGATTAATCCCCACTGCAAACCGGCCTACGTTATCAAAAGAGATTTCATCGGTTCCGGTTAGCCTTGTTATTCGGTACTCAATAAATGGATTTAATAATGGCAATAATCTAAGTTCTGCACCCCCAAAACCATTCCAGTAGAAATTGCTTTCGTTAAAACTTTCGCTAGGGGCATCCGAATCAAAATCAAATGTTTCTGAACCTATGCCAAATCCAACATAAGGTTTAATCATCGCTATTTTGACCCCGGCCGTTAACGCCAGTCCGAAATCATAGGCCTGGATCTCCCTGTCGAAGGTAACCCCCGCGGTTGTGGCGCTGCTGGTTTCATTAAAAAAGCTGAAGTGGGCTCTCATGTCAAAATCCACAATGGGTACACTATTCAGAATTCCGCGCTCAACCCTGAGGCCAAATCCGTTTGTAGGATCTTCACTTCTTACTTCATAACTCGCTCCGATCGACCATTGGGCTGTTGCTGATTCGGTTAATGGGAACAGAAAACAGGCTGCTGTGATAATAAATATTATTTTCTTCATGATATTATTTGGCTTGTTACTATTAATATAAAGCATAGAAGTTAACACAATTACCTTTCAGGGCAATAGTACAAGTTTTGATCGTAACTCACGATTATTTTGTAGTTTATGCGCAAAATCTATCTCATGTATGACAATTTGTCAATCAATTGAATCAACCTGTTTCAACTTCTTTAGTTCCATATAAACATATTCTAAGAATATGTTGTGGATTTACGATCATTTTTACTAATATTAATTGCGCTCAAGTAGCGTCTCTCTTGATGAATAGTCAGGGCATCACATCGGATACGTGTGATGCCTTCTTTTTTTGAAACCTCTCGTTTCATTTTTCGTATTCAATATTTGCTCTAGCCCTTCTAACCTCTATATTTGATATCAACCTATTTAACAAAAGCTACAGAGCGATGAATACTTTTAAGATAAATCACCGCACATCATCGGGATATGATGTATTGGACCTGTATGGCGAATTAGATGCCCATACAGCTTCTCAGCTCGAAGACTCACTGAAGTTGCTCATAGACAGCCAAAAATCAAATATAATCGTGAATTGCAAAGATCTCGATTACATAGCAAGTGCAGGACTCGGTGTATTTATGGCCTATATTGAAGACGTGCGAAGCAGCGGAGGCGACATCAAACTTACCAATATGAATGACAAAGTTTACAATGTGTTTGACCTTCTCGGATTTCCCACACTTTACGACATTCTCGATGATGAGAGCGATGCCATAAATAAATTTTTATCCGAAGCTTAAACGCTCAATTTGGACAACTTAACCACATATCAGATCACGGTGGCTGCTTCCACCAAGAACCTGGCAAGGGTAAGAGAATTTATCTCAGAGCATGCCACTTCTGAAGGATTCTCACCCCAAACCGTGGCCGATTTGTGCCTTGCAGTTGATGAAGCATATACCAATATTATTAAACATGCCTATAAATTTGATGCCTCCAAGATTGTAAAAATCGACCTTGAGTTTGATGACCAAAAACTAAGTGTACGCCTGAGGGATAAGGGAGAAAGCTTCAACGAGGATAAATATGTAATGCCGGATATCAGCGAACAGATCAAGAATAAGCGAAGAGGCGGTATGGGAATATATCTGATGAAGAAATTAATGGATAAGGTTACCTACGATAGCTCCGGTAATGAGAACGAAATTGTAATGTTAAAAAAAAGGGAATAACTGTTGTGAGCCAATCCGCATCTAATGATGATTTGCAGACCCGGTTTGAATTAAAAACCGTCTTGGAAACCAGTCGCATGTTGATTGAGTCAAGAAAAAGTGATTTTGTTCTCAACAACCTTCTTTTAATTGTGATGGGAAAGCTTCTCACAACCAAAGCTGCCATTCTGCTGCACAATCCCGGCCGTCACAAAAATTATACAATCCAAAAAGCACGAGGCATTACCAGGTTCAGCGAGGGAGATTCACTGCGATTTGAATTGGATCCTAATCAAAAAAAACATCCCCACTTCTATTATCGAGATTATTCAGATTCGATTCCCCCGTTGATTGACAACATGGAAAACACCCTCTTTTTTCCATTGAGGACAAGTAATCATCATCTCGGATTTTTGTTTATTGATAAAAAGGCAACCGGCGAGCCCTATACAGAACGTGAGCTGGAGTTTGTGGAAAGCCTGTGCATCATCTCTTCTGTTGCCATAGCCAATTCGCAGCTTTTCGACGAACTGAAAGCGACCAACCGGAAACTGGACCGTCGTATTCATGAGCTGAATACACTTTTTGATCTCTCAAAAGAGTTTAATCTGCTCGCAGATCGAAATAAGATTACTCAAATCTTTAAGTTTGCCCTGCTGGGGCAACTCTTTGTGCGCACCTTTTTTCTTATTTACAAAACACCGGAAGAGCTTTCACTCTTGGTATCGAGCGGGTTAACAACTATACCAAATAAGATCGAGATCGATTCAATTTTTGAGGAGTGTCCGGTAGATGTTCTGCCCATTGAAGAGGATTGCCTGGAAAGGCATCCCTCACTCAAAAAGAATGGAATTGCCCATCTGATTGGAATATCCATTCAAAATGAAAAAGTTGCGGTTATTGGAGTTGGAGAGAGAGTTAATGGAGAACCATTTACTGAAACAGATTTTAATTTCCTTAAATCCCTTTGCAACCTGGCCATCGTATCTATTCAAAAAACCTACTTTATTGAAGATCGGATCGACAAAGAGAGGATGGAGGAGGAGCTCTCCATTGCTAAATCCATTCAGCAGGGTTTACTGCCCAATCCTGTACCAAAAATTCCGGGCATAGATCTTGCCGCTCAAACCATCTCATCACACGCAGTGGGCGGGGATTATTTCGATGTGGCAACTGCACCCGATAATAATACAATTTTTGCTATTGCTGACGTAACCGGTAAAGGTGTGCCGGCAGCACTGCTCATGGCAAATCTGCAATCAATGTTGCATGTCTTGTTGCCGGTAGATATTACACTCGCAGAGGCCACGGAAAGGATCAATAACATCATCTTCAGAAATACACCCAGCGATAAATTCATCACTTTTTTCTGGGGTAAGTATATTCACAAACAGAGCATTTTCAGATATGTAAATGCAGGCCATAATCCACCACTGCTGCTGCGAAAAGATACAGATCTCTTTGAAGAACTCGGTGATGGAGGATTGCTTTTAGGTGCTCTTGAATCGATGACGCCATATGAACAAACTGATATAAATTTAAACGCCGGCGATCTGCTGGTATGCTATACAGATGGGGTAAATGAAGCTATGGAGAGTATACGTCGGGAAGAGTATGGAGAGGAGCGGTTGATGGAGTGTATTCGCTTGAACCGGGAAAAAACCTCACGGGAAATACTTGAAGCAATCGTAAAAGATGTAAGAAATTTCACGGATGGTTCTCTTCAAGACGACCTTACACTGCTTATCATTAAGGCCGACGGTTGATATCTGTCCCGATCAGATTAGTAACTCCTGTTCTCTGCTGGTTCTCTGCGAGGGCAATTATTGCTTCATAGGTTCTATACCGGTTCATAATCTCTTTCACATATTGCACCGGTTCAATACCCCTGGCAAAACCATATCGCGCATCCTGGTAATATCGGCGCTGCATAAGTTTTAATAGTGCGTCTGCTACATTTTCCCATTCATTGGGGTTTCTATTTGCATCAATCGCCAATCTTCGGGCATCAGCCATGTGGCCTAAGCCAACATTGTAGGTTGCCAGTGCCATCGCCCATTGATTTGTGCTGTCCATATAAGAGTAGTGCCTGAGATGCTCTTTAATTATACGCGAACCCTCTTTTATATTAGTGACCGGATCGTAGAGTTTCTCATATTCTGTCTCAACAAATCGGGGAATTACCTGCATCAGGCCAACAGCTCCGGCCCAGCTTTTGCTGTTTGGGTTAAAGCTCGATTCCTGGGCTATCATGGCAGTAAGCATCAACCAATCGAGACCCATAGAGTCGGCAATGGCCTGAACCATATCGTCGTATGGTGAAATTATTCCTATGGTTTGATACTGCCATTCGGGATTGTAATACTCTGCAATCTGCCGGCTCTCCTCAAAATATTTTCTGCGAAGCACATTCAAAAAGGTAGATCTTCTTGGCCTGTCGCGATCTTCTGTAAATCGAAAATGTTTATATAAAAAGCGGTTCATTCTGGCTTCAAGGTCAGGAGAGTTATTTCTGATTGCCCAGGCAATCGTATCTTTTTCAGAAATAACCGGACCCGGAAAGAGCCCATCCATATATCTGTTAGCCGCGTCAAACATATTATCATCAGCTACGGTGGCAAGCAGGTTGCCCTCTGAAACCTGAACCAGTGTCGCCTCTGTATCGAGGGCATCAGAAATCAACTCAATATTTATGTCGTAATTTTTCTCCTCAATCAGATTTGTGAGGGTTACAAAGTAAGAGCTGTTTCTTCGAACTGAAATTGGAATATCTGATCCGGAGAGTTCCTCAAGTGTCTCAGGATAGGGACTTATTTGAGATGAGAAGACCAGCATTTGATCCACTAAATTGTAGGGCCTTGTGAAACTTACGATTTCACGGCGCTCCGGAGTTATTGTGTAGTTCGCAGCAATTACATCCCCGGCACCGCTGTTAAGCAGATCAAACGGGTTTTCATCAGCGCCAACGATTACAACTTCAAGGGCCAGGTCATTTTCCCTTGCAAATTCACGCACCAACTCATATTCGAACCCGACTTCTATGCCCTGATTCAGAAAGTAGGTGTTTGAACTGTAGTGAGTTATCATACGGAGAACTCCACTGTTACTTATCTCAGCGAAATCTCTTGCTACTGGTTCAGTTACCGTAACGGGTGAGTGCAGTTCAGGTTCAACCACTACCTCTTCTTGATCTGCTTCAGTACATGCACTAATCACAAAAACGACAGCGATTAACGCTACTGACCATACTCTCACTTTTTTTATTATAGAATATAATTCCATGAATTATGATTTACTTCCTGTTTAAACAGGCGTACCCATATCCCTCTTTGCCGGGCCAAGCCTTTGTTGTACCGGTAATTGCGTGCCTTATTGCTTTCATAAACGAACCTTACTGGTATTCCGTTGCATAAAAATTACGCACAACCCCTTGAATGCCATACTATTAGTTTATTAAACTTTATTTCAGCAAAAATTGATTGTTAAATCATTTACTCTAAGTTAGAAGAAATGCCTAAGATCAACAAAATATTCAACCAATTATGATGATTTCCTAATGAGATTCTCTGAGTAAACATCCTATTAATAATGAGATGACTATTAATTACTGCATGTTATTTAATCTGGTTTTCTAATGTGGGTTAGGCGCCGGGTCCACGATAAGCTTACTCCGGTAACAATCACAACCATAGCCGAAAGTGACAGAACGGATGGAACCTCCCCAAATATGAAAAATGCAGCAATCGCCGCTACCACTGCTTCTGAGAGAACCAGCGTTGACAGTAATGTCGGAGAAACATATTTCACTGCGTAGTTCATGGCGCCATGGCCAAGAATTGTAGGGCCGGCTGCAAGAGCAACACCAACCAGTACAGCCGTGGTGCTTAGAACAGGAAATCCACCCACCCAGATAAGCGTCAATACGGCACAGGTAATTGCCGCATATAGATACACATAGAATACGTAGTCAATCCATTCAGTATGTTGACGTATAGACCGGCCCAGCATGAAGTAGATCACAAAAATTACAGCTGAAACAAATGCGAGTGAGTTACCCAGCAGTGCGTCAGGAAATTGATCCATCTGGGTGTCATCAGCCAAACCAAGCAGTACAGAACCGCCAAATGCCACAAATACACCTATCCAAACAAGCGGCCTGAAGTTCTTTTTGAAAATTAAACTTTCAGCAATGATCAACATTACCGGGTGCATGGTTACCAAAACTGAAGCTGAAGCCACGGATGTGTAGTGGAGAGAAGCAATCCATAGCGTGAAATGCAACCCCAAACTTACACCGGCGGCGATAAGCAGATAAAACTTCGCCCCGTTTTCCGACAGCATTTTAAGTGTAGCCCTTTTTGGCCACCAAAATGGAAGAAGCATTAAAACCGCAAAACCGGTTCGCATGGCAGCCAGGGCAAGAGGTTCAACATCGGTGGCAAAGCGAACCAGAATTGGGGCAAAACCAAACGTCATCAACCCTGCAATGAGCAGCAAGACAACTTTTAGAAGGGGGGTATCATTTTGTTCTGTTCCTTTCAAAGGTAAATTATCGAATTCGATCCATCGATTTCACAAGCTCTTCATCTTTCTTGATAGATCTGCCGGCCAGCCAAAACATAGCGAGTGCAATTACAATTAACCCGGAACTCAGAACTTCTCTCCATAAAAATGTACCAAATCCACCAAGAGAAAAGAGGACTCCTGCAGCAAAACCCAGGCCAACAATCTGAATGTATGTTGCCATTTTCACCCATTTGAGCTGGTTTATTCTGTTTTTGAACAGAAAAATGGAAACTAATGCTATAATCATTGCAAGCGTGAGCGAAATAGCAAAACCAAGACCAATCCAGCCGGCCGGGTCGTTAACGGCATGGCGATAGATTGGAGTAAAAAAAACAATCAGGTTAGCAATTACGGCAAAAGCGAGAAAAATAGTCTGAGGTCGTTGTATCACGTTGAGTCTGTTAATGAGTTAGTAGATTCCAAAAAATACAAAAAAACGGGCAGATCTCATTTTATTAACAACAGATCTGCCCGTTTTTAAATTACTTTAAAGCTCAAAATTATCTCAAGCTCGACACTCTACCGGCAAGCGAATCGAAAGCTGAATAGAGCACCGGAACCACAACCAGTGTGAGGAATGTGGCAAATGTAAGGCCGCTTATAATTGCAATACCCATCGGCCCCCAGAATGCTGTACTCTCTGAACCGAATTGGAATCTTGGGTCAAAGCTGATAAACAGCTCTACAAAATCGATATTAATCCCAAAAGTAAGCGGCACAAGGCCCAGGATGGTTGTTAATGCAGTAAGTATAACCGGCCTGAAACGGATAAGGCCTGCTTCAATGATAGCATTTTTCTTCTGCATTCCCTTCTCGCTAAGCTGTTTCACATAATCCAGGAGTACAATATTGTTAACACACACAATTCCTGCAAGCGATATGATCCCAATAAAGGTCATCAGCCCAAAAGGCGTTCGTGTCAATATAAGCCCCAGTAGTACCCCAATAAGGCTTAGCCCAACGGCGATCATGATAATAAGTGGAGATATTATACTGTTAAATTTTGCAAGCATCACCAGGAAAATCAGCGCAAAACCAACCATCAGCGCGTTGGTCAAAAATCCAAATGCTTCATCCTGATCTTCACTTTCACCGGTATATTCCATGGTATACCCGGCAGGCAGGTTCTGCTGATAATCAGCTAACACCTCCTGCGCTTTTGCAAGTACTTCGGGGCCGCTGAAACCGGGTGCCGCCTGGCCTTCAACAGTGGCTGTTCGCTGCAGGTTTAATCGGGTTATTGAACCAAGCCCGACCCCTTCCCTGAAATCTGCCACAGAAACCAACGGTATCCTGGCGCCGGCAGGATTCATGATATTAAGATTTCTCAGGCTTTCCAGATCCTGCCGATCTTCAGGACGCAATCTGACCACAATATCATACTCATCTTCCCCGTCCCGCCATTTACTGGCATCAAGTCCGTTATTTGCGATACGTATGGTTTGTGCAATGTCTGACATGGAGAGGCCGAAACGGCTTGCCCGTTCATAATCTACCAGTATACTATACTCGGGTAAACCGCCGCTCACATTGTTTCTTACATCAACAAGCCCCGGTACTGCCCGGGTAGCTGAAGCTTCAATTAGTTTGTCGGTTATTTCGCGGGTAATACGCACAATTTCATCAAAATCTTCACCAGACACTTCAATATTAACCGGTGCTCCGGTTGGCGGACCCTGCTGTTCTCCCTCAATATTCACCATAACATCGGGAATATCCCGTACCACTTCGCGCAGTTTTGTTAAGGTTCGGGCTGATGGTTCCGGTCTGTCGCCAAAATCAACCAGGTTCACAGTGAGTCTCGAAAGTTCCGGACTTTGCCCGCCGCCGCCGAAAAATGGATCACCTGAAACCCCCACATTGATCTGAATATTTTCAATATTGGCTTTTACAAGAGGATCTTCATCAATTAGGGTGTAGATTCGCTGTTGAACCGATTCTGCAATCTTGTTGCTCGAATTTACATTCATTCCGATTGGTCCTTCCAGCTCAATGATGATCCTGTTAGGGTCGGTTTGAGGGAAAAATTCAACTCCGGTTGGAGCCAGCGAAAACATGGCAAAAATTGAAAACAGAACTCCTATAACCGAGTTTAACATTAATGCTCTGTTGTCGGTAAGAATGAGCGGTTTATCAGATTTTCTCAATAACCCAATCCCTCCTACAACAATCAGAATAGCCGGTACAGATAAGAGTACCATCCACACTGTACTGCTCACCACGCTGCCTATGGATACCAAAAGCAGAATTGTAACATTCAATAAACCAAGCAGCAAGCCCACAATTATCGACACCATACCGCCTCTGAAAATCGCTTCAAAGAAATGCACTACAATCAGCAACGCTCCAATAGCACCTAACACTCCGGCTATGGCAAACAGTATTATGGAAGCAGGTGAGAAGAGCCCAACTACTCCTCCCAATATTGCAAGCAGCAGCGCAAGCGTTAAACTGCCAAGTGCAAGGGTGTTTCTCAGCATCGCGTATTTCACACTGTAATCCCGCTTCAGAAATGTACGAAGCATCACTTTGTAGTACTGAAGAATGCGGGGCAATGTTTTTTCTGTGAAAACATCCGAAGCCGGCTTGATGATAAATTTAAAGGTGACAACGAAAAACACAATGGTAAGCAAGGTTACCATCAAGGTGGTAAAATTTGCCATCCCAATCGCTATAGCGGCAAAAATTGCTATCCCAATACCGATCCCTTTCAACAATATTGAGGTCGGTTTCTTCTCTTCAGTATCCAGACGCACAAGATATGCCGTCAGTACCGGGTATAAAACCAGCGCTACAAACAGTGAACATAACAGCACAATGATCAAAGTGAGCGGTAAATAGCCCATAAACTGTCCAATAATACCCGGCCAAAAAGTCATGGGTATAAAGGCGGCCAACAGGGTTGATGTGGCAGCTATTAATGCAAAACCTACTTCATTCGTAGCCAGCCTGGCAGCTTCAAAACGTTCATAACCCATCTCTCTGTAGCGGTAGATGTTTTCAACTACAACAATTGAGTTATCTACCAACAAACCCAGGGCAATTATCAAACTGAACAGGATGATGAAGTTGGCTGAATACCCCAGGCTGAACAGTACAATAAAACCAACCAGAATCGATAGTGGAACAGCTGTGCCCACAAGCAGTGCATTTCGTACACCTAAAAAGAATACAAGAACCAGTACAACAAATAACATACCGCTGATAATACTGTTCTCGAGGTCTGAAATGAGCTTTGTGATGTCTTCACTTTGATCCCCGGTTATGATCACACTGGTGCCTTCAGGTATTGGGAACGCTTCAACTATGGCCATCACCTCTTCAACGGTGTCCAGAATGTTAACACCCGGCCTTTTTTTGATGTTTAGGCTGATTACCTGGTTGTCCTGAATATCCTCATCAGCAAGCTCTACTTTTCGTCCATTCTCTTCAACTCTATATGCCCGTAGCCTTGCAAAGCTTTCACGGTCTTTGAAACCGAAAAATACATTTGCAACATCTCTCATGTATACAAGTCCCGGGCCATGCGGGCCTTCACCCATAGGCCGGGCCACAACAAGGTTTTCAATCTCAGAAGGGTCTGTAAACTCTCCGCTTACCCGCACGAGATAACTCATCATGTCCACATCCACTGTTCCACCCGGTATGGTCAGGTTTTGAGACTGTATTGCATTAACCAGTTGTCCAAAACTGAGGCCATATCCGTTCAGGGCGGCAAGCTCAACATTTACCTGCACCTCACGTTCAACCTTACCAACCATCTCAACCTCACGAATCCCGGAAGCTGTTTCAATGGCCTCTTCAAGTCTCTCTGCTACTTCGGTTAGCCTTGAAAGCGGATAATCTGCTGCAAGGTTGATGGTCATAATCGGAAAGTCGTCTAAATCGATCTCGATTATAAAGGGTTCTTCGGCATCAGGCGGGAGTTCGGTTCTGGCCAGATCTACCCTCTCCCTAACTCGCTGGCTGGCCTCGCTAAGTGGAATATCAAGGTCAAACTCAACTACAACGCTGCTAAAACTCTCCGTTGTTGTTGAGCGAATGTCTTTCACTCCGGTTATTCCCTGTAATTCCCTCTCTATTGGCTGCGTGATCAGCGACTCCATATCTGAAGGTGAGATACCGGGATAAATGGTATTCACGATAAAGATTGGAATTTCGATTGACGGGTTAGACTCCTTTGGAATAGAGCTGTAGCTAAAAGCACCGGCAATCACCAGGATTGCGGTAAGCACTATAACTACTGTCCGGTTTTTGAGTGTTAATTCGGTTAATTTCATAATATAAAACCTGTCATAAATTTCTTCCCCTGTCTCTGTCTTTACTTAATATGAAGCTACCGGCCGGTCCTGGTCTCTCAGGCGCTTGGCACGTTCAATACTGCTTTCATTTGTAATTACATTGAGCTCATCCCCGATACTCAGGTTTCGCATCCCCACTACTACCACTTCATCACCATCACTAATCCCTTCAACAATTTGCACAAGCGGCCCTGAAGCTGAGCCAGTTCTGACTTCAACCAGTTCTGCAATTTTCCGGCCATTCTCTTCCCTGGAAACAAATACAAATACACCTGTTTCATCTCTGATAACTGCGGTTCTCGGGATTATAATGACATCTTCGAGCGTCTCTCTTTTCACTCTCAGGTCAACCACCATATCCGGTTTGATGATCTGTTGAGGATTAGCGAGCTCTACTTCAATTGTATACGTGCGAGTTTCCGGATCGATAACATTACCGGAATAACTAATGGTTGCCGTTCTCTCACCTCCTCCAACAGAACGAATATTCACCACAACTTCACTACCCTCCCTGATTTCAGTTGAGTATCGTTCAGGTATTCCGGCCAAGACTCTAACTCTGTCGGTATTAACCAGCCTTACCACAGGCATTCCCGGATTTATCAGTTCACCTGTACGAATCATTCTCTCTTCAATACGGCCTTCAAATGGAGCTTCGATATTTGCATCCTGGAGCTGCTTGCTGGCCTGATCCAGCTGGGCTTTTGCCTGATCGCGCTGAGCACGGGCGCTGTTAAAGTCCTGGGTACTGATTATCGAATCGGCATAAAGCGTTTCAAGCCTGTTAAATGTATCATCAGCAAGCTCAAAGCCGGTTTTTGCAGCCTCATGCTGTGCCTGCATAAGGCGGTCATCCAGGCGGGCAATCACACCGCCTTTACTAACCCTTTCACCTCTTTCCCGGATAGAAAGTATTCTTCCGGAAGATTCAGCAGATATAGTTGCATCATCGATAGCCTCCACATTTCCGGATAATCGGATAAAATCTTCAAATCTATCCTTCTCTACGGTAACTGTCTCTACAGGTATTAACCGCGTATCATTGTTGTTTCCATTTTGTCCATTTTCATTACTGTTATCACAAGATATCAGCAGAAAGGCAATTGTTAGTACTGAAAGAATTTTTGTCCCTTTATTCAACATAGTGGTATGGGTAGTGATTGAATTATTTAATTGATTTGATCGGTGATTACCGGTTTCCCGATTGCCTTCTCATATTGGCTAACGGCAACCAGATAATCATGAACAGCCGACAGATAGTTAAGTCTGCTTTGATCTAAAAGTGATGATGCCTGGCGTTCTTCCAGAGGTGTACCTGCACCCTCCTGCAGTCTTTTTCTGGAAAATTCATAGTTCAATTCAGCCTGTTCAATATTTCTCTCCTGGCTTTGAATTCGCCTTAAGGCAGTTTCCACATTTCGTATTGCCTGTTCTATTTCAAGATAGATTGCATTTTTTTGGAACTCCCTGTCGAGTTCTGCCTGCTTGATTTCAATCTGGTTTTGCTGAACTCTCATTCGCGTCTGAAAGCCACTGAAAATATTCCAGTTTAACCGTAAACCCACAGCTACAGCCGGATTCCAGTAAGAATCATCCAAAAAGTTTCTGGATTCAGAAGTAAATGAAAAGTCCTCACCTTCAACCGGCGACACTACCAATCGATTTGATGGCACTTGCCCGACATAAGCCGCATTGGCAAATGCACTAACCGTTGGAAAAAAACCGGATCTGGTGATATCTCTTTCAACGTTAAGAAGATCTATAAGCCCTTCGGTTTGACCGAGATCAGGCCGTTGCTGAAGCGCCAGCTCATAAGAGATATCCGGATCAAGCTGCTCGGGATAGAGCTCCTCCTGATACTCAAGAGCACCCCTTAAATTAATCTGTTTATTGGGGGATAAGCCAAGCTGAAGTGCCAGGTTCTTTACCGCCAGATCAGCTTGATTTTCTGCTTGTATCAGGTTTGTTTCAAGGTTTACCAATTCCACCTCAGCACTGATTCTGTCATATTTCGATAATATACCGGCCTCAACCGAACGCCTGGTATCTTCAACAGTTTCTCTCAACCTTCTCACGCTCGACTCCAGCACGTCGGCCTGTTCTTTAGCAAGCAGTGCCGAATAAAAAGAATTCCGGACCTGGTTTACAACGTTTTGCTGCTCCTGTTCAAATTGATCTTCACCTAATTTTCTAAACTGCCTCGCTCCACGAATAGCTGCAAATGCAGCTCCATTGTAAATAGCCTGACTGATTGAAATTCCGAAATCAAACTGGTTTTCTACTGCAAACGGGTTGGTTCCATCAAAACCAGGAGGAGTCAGCCCTGCATCCCTATATCCCTGCATTTGTCGGTCCATAAACTCATCCAGCGGAATGGGGCTCGTATCAGGATCGCCATCTGTTCGAGCCTGTTCATTAAAGGCAAGCCACTCTATAGCTCCAAGTGTTTCAAATAGTCCCCCCGCATCTGATCCTGCAAATGGGTTGGGGGTTCTAATATTCCTGGTATAGTTACCCGATGCATTAACCTGGGGATAAACTGATCCCCAGGCTTCCCTGATCTGCAAAGAGGCAATATCCAAATTCAGCAACCCTTTTTTGATCATGTAATTGTTTACAAGTGCAATCTGAACTGCCTCCTCTACTGTAATAGATATTACATCCTGTTCTGCAGTTGTATTTTGAGCAAGCACGTCCGCTACAATCATAAACGGCAGCAATAAAACCGTTAGCAAGAGCTTCTTAAAATTGTTTTTACACATGAATTATATTTGACTGTAATTTTCTTTTTGATCAATCAGCATCGTCTTACGATCTGATAATTTCTTTGTTACACTTATTTTTATGACTTGTGGTCATCACTCCGCATACCACTTCCAATCAATTCAATAAAGTTTTTTACAAGTGATTCAAGGCTGAAAGAGACATCATCTAAAATTTTCATATGCTCTTTTTTTTCTTTTAGGAAGGCAATATGAACCACTCCTTTGGAAGCGCCCCAGATTATCAATCCCAGCTCGCGGGGATCGTAGCTGTCCTTAATCGAACCGTCCTGCATTCCCACTTGCAGCGCTCTTACAATATAGGCCATGGCTTCTCTTGCATACTCTTCACATTGTGCTGCAAGCTCGCTCCCGGCGAGTTTCTCTTCGCCGATTAAGTTTTCATAGTAGTTAAATGCTGAAAAATAGATCGGATATGTTTTAACAAAATCAAGATAAACCATTCCAAGCTTTTTAATCATATCAATACCCTTAAGATCTTCTGCAAGAACTTTACTCATCAGTTGATTCAACTTTTTTGAACCCCTTTCACAGATTGCGAGATAGATTGAAGCCTTACTTTTAAAGTGTAGGTATAGAGTCCCTTTTCCTAATTCTGCTTTTTCAGCAACCGCGTCCATAGTGGCACCTTCAAAACCATAATTGGAAATCACTTCTTCCGCTGTGTCGATAATCAACTCACGGCGGGCAATTCTTTCACGCTCTTTTCTGGATAACTTTTTCATTTACTGACTATTGGTCATATTTTGAATGATAGTCATAAAAGTAAGGAGTTCATGAATAAGTTCCTACGTATTTCGAAAAATTTTGTTCAACAGAAACAGGTTGTAATGATGTGAAATAGTAGTACAAAATTTCTCTGCAGCACGTATACTTAAGCCGCTTAAACGTGTAAAACTTTTGCCCTCAATTTATTTATCTTCATTCGCCAAATATCACGTGAATGAACGAAGAAAGAAAAAACCTCCTTACCGATCTATCCCTGATTTTTATAGCTTTGGTTTGGGCATTGAACTTCACGGTTGTAAAGGCTACACTTGCCGAAATTGATCCTTATACATTTAATGCCTTAAGATTTATTCTGGCCTCACTATTTATTTGGTGTGTAATTGCCAAACGCAGCGCCTGGTTCACCATTGACAAAAAAGACTGGTTCCCCCTCATTTTTCTAGGCCTTGTTGGAAATGTGCTTTATCAGTGGCTATTTATTGTAGGCATCGATCTGACACTGGCTGCAAATGCTGCCGTATTGCTTGGCACCATTCCAATTTGGGTTGGAATAATTTCTCATTTTCTCTCCATCGAACTTTTGAACCGTTTAAAAACGATTGGTGTATTTCTAGGCTTTTCAGGCGTTCTATTCATCATTGTCTATGGAAAGAATCCAATTACTTTTGGTTCAGACACGTTTGTCGGCGATATCGCAATTGTGACTGCAGCCGTAGTATGGGCCACATTCACAATTTTCTCAAAACAGCATTTAGTTCGATATACTCCGCTGCAATTTTCAGCTTTCATGACTACTCTTGGCGCGATTACCCTGACACTGATTGCCATCCCATACTCTAAAGAAACCGCATGGGAAAGTGTATCGGCAGCAGCATATGGCGGGGTTGTCTACAGTGGATTACTTTCCATCGGACTTGCCTATCTGATTTGGAATAATGGCCTTCGGCGGGTCGGTGCCGTAAGAACAGCTGCTTACCAAAATCTGGTACCGGTTTTAGGCCTTCTGTTCGGGATTATGTTATTGGGCGAAAATCTTGAGCTCTTGCAGTATATCGGGTCAGCCATCGTAATAACGGGAATATTAATAACAAGGCACGGTGGCAGAGTTCAGAAATTGTAATGTAGCTCGCGGATCTACTGTAGCTGTTGAATAGAAAGGCTGCCAAAAATCATATCCTGGTTCCTCCACTCAGCAGATAGAGAACCGCCATTCGAACGGCAACACCGTTGGTAACCTGGTTCAGTATCATCGCCCGGTCGCTGTCGGCCACATCGCTCTCCATCTCCACGCCGCGATTAATCGGCCCGGGATGCATCACTACAAAGTCGGGATATTTTTCAAGATGGCTCATCTTTATCCCAAAGGTCTCATGATACTCCCTGAGACTCGGAAACAGATCGGTTCCTCCGCCAATACGCTCCATCTGAATTCTGAGGGCCATGGCAATATCACACCAGGCCAGTGTTTCATCAAGATTGTAGGATACGGCAGCACCCAGTGTTTCTACAAATCGCGGCATTAGCGATTTAGGGCCGCACACTACCACTTCAGCTCCCACTTTCACCAGGCCGATAATATTCGATCGCACAACCCGGCTGTGAGAGATATCCCCGATTATGGCAACTTTTCGGCCTTTCAGATCAGGATAAACCTGCTGCATGGTAAACATATCGAGCAGTGCCTGGGTAGGGTGTTCGTGTGCGCCATCGCCTGCGTTGATGATAGAGGCATCCACGCAGCGCGTGAGAAAGTGAGGCACTCCCGGGCTTTCGTGACGGCTAACCACCATATCAATTTTCATGGAGCTGATATTCCGGATGGTATCTTTCAGCGACTCACCTTTTTTAGTGCTCGAGGTGCTGGCCGAAAAATTGACCACATCGGCCCCCATTCTCTTTTGTGCAAGTTCAAAAGAGAGCCGAGTGCGCGTACTGTTCTCATAAAAGAGATTCACAATGGTTTTATCCCTCAGAGTTGGGATTTTTGGAACGGGACGATCGAGCACTTCACGAAATGTTTTGGCCTGTTCCAGCACATAGAGAATATCATCAGCAGAATAATCCGCCAAACCTAAAAGGTGCTTCTGCGAAAAAGGGTGGTCACTCAATTTGATTTCACTCATTGCCGGCCTCCGTTCCTTTTACTACGTAAACTGCATCTTCGCCATCCAGATCTTTTACTTTTACCCGAACTTCTTCATCTGCATGCGTGGGTACGGTGAGCCCAACATAATCGGCAGCAACGGGAAGTTCACGGTGTCCGCGGTCGATCATACAGCAAAATTTAATACTTCGCGGCCGACCATAGGCCATAAGAGCGTCCATTGCCGAACGTACGGTTCGTCCGGTGTAGAGAACATCATCCACCAGAATCACATCGCGGTTGTAGAGATCAAATGGAATTTCTGTAACCTTTACTTCAGGCATCTTCAGCTTTGAGCGAAAATCATCCCTGTAAAAGGTTACGTCTAAAACGCCAAAGTCGGGCGAGGTACCCAATTCGTTTTCAATGATCTTCATAATTCTGCGGCCCATATAAACGCCACGCGTCTGCATTCCAATAATGGCAGGTTCTGAAGGATCGTCATACGGTTCGAGAAACTGATGGGCAAATCGCAGGTAGGTGCGATTCAGATCCTCTTCCGTCATGATTTTAGCTTGTTCCAAAGATTTACCTCGGCTTATTTTTGTGTGCAAAATTAGGGATTGTGGGAATGGTTTACAATTCAGAAATCTTAAGGCATGGAGCCGCTATGATCCGTAACTTTAGCCTCTTTTCTAACCATTCACCATGTCGCCCGAACAGAACCGTAAATTACTACTTATTTTTGCCATTGCCGTTATTGCACTGAATCTGCGCCCGGCAATCGCATCTGTGGGTCCGCTCATCTTTGAGATAAGGGATGATACCGGTTTATCCAATACCCTTTTAGGATTGCTCACCACGCTTCCCGTTTTGGCATTTGGATTATTTTCAGTGATGACGCCGCTCTTCACGCGCAGGTTTGGTACAGAAGGCACCATGGCCCTGGCTCTTGTTCTGTTAACCTCCGGCCTTTTGATTCGCGTGATGCCGTCGCTGATCCCGCTCTTTTTGGGCACAGCGATTCTTGGGGTCGGAATTGCTCTCGGCAACACACTGCTGCCCGGCATCGTGAAAAAAAGTTTTCCGCGCAGATTCGGGCTGGTTACCGGCATCTACTCCTCCATGCTTGGCATAGGAGCCACTATAGCCTCGGCAATAAGTGTGCCCCTGTCGGAGGGGGCAGGGTTGGGCTGGCGATGGGCTTTGGGCGCCTGGGCCGCTATCGCGTTTATCGGTCTTCTTGTCTGGCTGCCTCAGATGAAGCAAAATATTCCCGTCATTGCGCGCCGGAGTTTGAGGCAGTCCCTAAGACAGCTTGGCACTTCCAAACTGGCGTGGAATGTCTCCATTTTTGTGGGGTTACAGTCTCTCACGTTCTATACCATCATTGCATGGCTCCCGGAAATTTTGATCGAGCGCGGAATGTCGGCCGGGAATGCCGGATATATGCTTGCATTAACGCAGGGAACCGGGGTAATTGGAACGTTTGTCATCCCGGCCTGGGCGGCAAGACGACAGAGACAGCGATTGCCAATCATTATTTTAGTTGCGCTTGAGATCATCAGCCTGCTTGGGCTCATGGCATCATCCCTGTTCCTGGTTGAGCTTTGGGCCGCTATGCTCGGTTTTTGCCTTGGCGGCAGCTTTGGCCTGGCCCTGCTCTTCCTTGTACTGCGAACCCGTGATTCACACTCAGCAAATGAACTTTCAGGGATGGCTCAATCTATTGGATACACCATTGCGTCCTTTGGCCCGGCCTTTTTCGGAGCAGTTTATGATCTGACCCTAAACTGGACCTATCCCATTGCTATGCTTCTATTAATCGCCTTTGCAAAACTTGCTTCGGGGTGGGTGGCCGGGCGTGATGAGGTTGTCTGACAACTGTTTTTTAAATAAAATCTTACAGGTACCGGGCAACCTTGCATAAATCTGCTTACATTCAGATAACCATCTACAATACCCAAACTGTACATTATGAGAGCATTCTTCCTTGACCGGGACGGCACGCTGAATGTTGACACTGATTTTGTTCACACACCCGAAGAGTGGCAATGGTGCGAGCACGCCCTGGAAGCCATTCGATGGATGAACCATAACCGTTTCAAGGTTATCGTGGTTACCAATCAATCGGGTATTTCGCGTGGGCACTACACAACAGAGCAGGTTCAGGATCTTCACAGGTGGGTAGATGCGCAACTTGAGAGAAAGAACCTGAAAGTGGATGAGTGGCTTATTGCACCACACCATCCGGCCTTCGACCACAAACCCTACGATTATAACCCCGGGGATCGTAAACCCGGAAAGGGGTTATTCTACAAAGCCATTGAAAAGCACGGGATCAATCCCAAAAAATCCTTCATGGCGGGAGATAAGATTACCGACCTGCAGCCCGCCCTGGAGCTAGGAATGAAGCCGTTTTTCATCCGTTCCCGGCACGAACCCAACCAGGATAAAAACTGGCTCAGAAAGCATGATATTGATACGTTTGATTCACTTTTTGATGCCGTGAATACGATCAAGAATTTCAAGTAAACAGTTGTGATCATTACGAACCAAAAATTTTAAATTGGCGGGCAGCAGGAGCGTCGTTCTGCTCCGTGACCGGATGCCCGCCCCTCTTCCAAAAAAGTGCCCTGTCTTTTCGACCGGAGGCCCGCTTTTCGGGCCGGAGTGGAGAAATCTCCCCGTTATCGGCAGAAGTTTTTTAAGGCGTTGTTTAAGTTAGTCCCCATTGTAGGGAGATCTCTCCACGCGTTCGCTTTGCTCACTTGGTCGAGATGACAGCCACGTTTTATATTAAAAAGACCGGCGTATAAGAATCCCAACCATGTAGCATTCAGTCTCACGCCGGCACGCAATGAATGCGTTGTCACTGTATTTGCGGGCAGCAGGAGCGTCGTTCTGCTCCGTGACCGGATGCCCGCCATCTATCCCACCATCGCTCTTGTCATGCTGACGAATCCCGACAATGTTTTTTTTGTCGGGATGAGGAAGTATCTCCATTTTCAATATCAAAAAATGTATCCCCACAATAGGAGCGCATCAATCAACATAAACACTAAAACTTTATTTTTCAGACCCAATCTGAATCAATTGATTTCTCCGTATTTTGGTAATTCGGATTTTGTTTTTCTCAGCTGAATCTATCAACCCAATACCCTCCCCAAATTGCTAAAAGTACCTATCAAACAACAACCGGATGAAACCACATGCGGGCCTACCTGTCTGCATTCGATCTATCAATTTTATGAAAATCCGATCAAGCTGAAAACTGTCATAGATGAGGTGCATCAGTTTGAAGATGGCGGTACAATTGGGGCGCTGCTTGCAATTGATGCCTTAAGGAGAGGATATGCCGCAACCATCTACTCGTATAATTTAAAAATTTTTGATCCTACCTGGTTTGGCCAAACAAGCAGCGTGCTGATAGAAAAACTCAAACTGCAGCTGAAATATAAAAGGAGCAAAAAATTCCGCCTTGCCTCCGAAGCCTACATCCAATTCCTGGAAATGGGCGGCAAGTTAAAATTTGAAGACTTACGTTCTGCGATTATCAGAAGATACCTGAAAAGGGATCAACCCATCATTGCCGGACTCAGCGCCACCTATCTCTATAAAAGCGCCCGTGAATATGGACCGGAACTGGATTATGACGATGTGCGAGGTGAACCTTCCGGGCATTTTGTAGTGCTGCACGGGTACAACAAGGAGACCAGAGAGGTCTATATCGCCGATCCTATCAAAACAAACCCAATGGGAAATGGGACATTCTATAAAATGAAGATCGACCGGGTTATTAATTCTATTCTTTTAGGTATTGTGACCTATGATGCCAACCTTATAATTATTACACCTAAATAAATTAACAGAGAAGAGACCTTATACCATGCGCCATCTGCTTGTTGTTGACAATCCAAAAAAATGGGCTCTCGAGATCCCGGGCGTAGATATTATTGCGGCAAAAGAGTACCTGTCGGATGAAACCTACAGCACACTTCGGAATGTAAAAGTATTTAACCTCTGCAAAAGCTACCGCTATCAAACTTCCGGCTACTATGTTTCCCTGCTTGCATCAGCACGGGGCCACAAGCCCATTCCAAATATCCTTGCCATTCAGGATCTGAAGTCTCAGACAATTATCCGGATTGCTTCGGATGAACTGGATAATCTGATTCAAAAAAGCCTCAAATCTATTCAGACAGACACATTTACCCTGAGCATCTATTTTGGCAAAAATCTTGCTAAAAAATATGACAAGCTATCTCAGCGACTGTTTGCCCAGTTCCAGGCACCGCTTTTAAGGGGGGAGTTTATCCGTAAAGATGGTGAATGGATGCTGAAGAGCCTTCAACCCATCTCTTCCAGTGGAGTGCCGGAAGAGCATAAACCGTTTATTTCCAAAATGGCGCAGGAGTTTTTTAACAAGAGAAACGTCGGCAGGTCAAAAAAAGAGACCCGATACGATCTTGCCATTCTGGTAAATCCGGATGAAGAACTGCCGCCATCTGATGAAAAATCGATTCAGAAATTTATCAAAGCCGCTGAATCGCTCGACTTTTATACCGAACTGATCACGAAAGAGGATTATTCCCGGATCAATGAGTTTGACGCCCTCTTTATCAGAGAAACCACAAGCGTAAATCATCACACCTACCGAATGGCGAGGCGCGCTTCGGCAGAAGGGTTGGTAGTAATAGACGACCCTGAGTCTATTCTGAAATGCACCAATAAAGTGTACCTGGCCGAGCTGCTCAAAAAACACCATATTCCGGCCCCTGAAACTATAATTCTAAACCGGGATAACCGCAACTCGGTACCTGAAAAGCTGGGCTATCCCTGCATTCTCAAACAACCCGACAGTTCATTCTCACAGGGAGTCATAAAAGTGGATAACGAGGAGGAGTTTGAGAGAGAAACGGACCTTCTTTTTGAGAAATCCGACCTGCTTATCGCACAAAAATTTATACCCACAACGTTCGACTGGCGGGTGGGCGTTCTGGATGACAAACCTCTCTACGGCTGCCGATACCACATGGCACGCAAACACTGGCAAATCTATGAAAGAACAGCCGATGGAAAGACTCATGAGGGAAATGCAGATACGGTCCCTGTGGATGAGATCCCTGAAAATATCTTGAAATATGCCCTGAAAGCTGCAAAGCTGATCGGAAACGGTCTTTATGGCGTAGATCTGAAGGAGATCGACGGCAAGGTGTATGTGATAGAAGTGAATGATAATCCGAGTATCGATTCCGGTATTGAAGATGAGTACCTCAAGGAGAAACTTTATGAAACCATTATCGAAGAGATCCTGAACCGGATTGAGCGAAAAAAAGAGAGGAGCTCAAGATGACGGTATCCATCAACAGCAAGAGGCCTTTGCACCTATTTGAAGGGTTTGGCGTGGAGATGGAGTATATGATTGTGGATTGTGATACTCTCAATGTTCTGCCCATAACCGACCGGGTACTGGAGAAGGTTGCCGGAAAAATTGTGAACGAAATTTCACGAAACGGTACCGCCTGGAGCAACGAGCTGGTTCTTCATGTAATAGAAATTAAAACCGATGGTCCGGCCGCCTCAATGACCGGACTGGGAGCTGCTTTCCATCAGCAGGTTAAAGATATTGAAGAGGTATTGAAGGAGTTTAACGGGAGGCTTATGCCGGGCGCCATTCATCCATGGATGGATCCCTACAGCGAAATCAGGCTTTGGCCACATGAGTACAATCCCATCTATGAAGCATACAACCGAATATTTGACTGTCGCGGACATGGCTGGGCTAATTTGCAAAGCACCCACCTGAATCTGCCCTTTCATGGTGATGTGGAGTTTGAAAAGCTGCATGCGGTGCTTCGAATTATACTGCCCCTCATCCCGGCAATGGCGGCAAGCTCACCGATTGCTGATGGTGAGAAAAAACCATTCCTCGACTTCAGAATGGAAAAGTACCGGGTCAACTCCACCCGAATTCCATCCATCACGGGTAAAATTGTACCGGAAGCTGTTTTCTCAAAAGCAGATTACAGAGAACAGATCTTCGAGAAAATGTACCGTGATATCAATCCATTTGATCCGGATGGAATTTTACAGGATGAGTGGCTCAACTCGAGGGGAGCGATGTCGCGCTGGGACCGGAGTGCCATTGAGATTCGGGTAATCGATATTCAGGAACATCCCGCCGCAGATATTGCCATTCTGGAGTGGATTGTAAATCTTGCCAAAACGTTAGCCGCTGAAACCTGGTGTACGCTTGATGACCAAAAGAGCTGGCACGAAGACGATCTCTATAAAATCCTGATGGATGTTGTAAAAGATGGAGAAAAAGCTGAAATAGGCAACAGGAAGTACCTCTCTCTTTTCGGAATAAACAAAGAATCGATAACAGCGGGTGAGTTATGCCGATCTGTCTATGAGCAGTTGAAGAAGGAATATAACTTTTCAGCAGATTCGCAATCACATCTGGATTTGATTTTCGAAGAGGGCCCCCTGGCACGACGTATTTTAAACTCTCTGCCAAACACCTTTAATAAACGTGAGCTATACGCAACCTATAACCGGCTTTCTGACTGTTTGAGAAATGGAACCCAATTCACGCCATAACCTCATTATATCGTGTGAACATGCCTGCAATCATGTTCCCGATCAATATCAACATCTCTTTAAGTGTGCAGTTGAAGTGTTGGAATCACACCGGGGTTGGGACCCGGGATCGGCTCAAATGGCAAAAAAACTCTCTGATTCCCTGAATGCCCCTCTCTTCTCCTGCTCATTCACGAGGCTGCTTATTGAACCTAATCGGTCTCCGGGTCATGGTCAGCTCTTTTCCGAATTCACAAATTCACTGCCAAATGCGGAAAAAGAGCACCTGATGAATACTTTCTACCTGCCCTACAGGAACAGGGTTGATGATAGAATCAGCACTCTAACCAAGAAGGGAGATACTGTGCTTCATCTAAGTATTCACACCTTCACTCCAATCCTGCATGGTAAGCTCAGGGATTTTGAGATTGGAGTGCTGTACGATCCATCCAGAAAACAGGAGGAGAAGTTTAGCCGGCAATTGAAGAAAAACATTATGGACAATTTGCCCGATTTACGCGTGAAAATGAATCAGCCTTACAAGGGCACCGACGATGGATTTACGACCTATCTGCGCAACAAGTTTGAACCTGAACTCTATTCAGGGATTGAACTGGAAGTGAATCAAAAGTTCTACTTTGAGGGAGTTGATAGGTGGAATA
This sequence comes from Balneolaceae bacterium, assembly GCA_007693295.1. Taxonomy (GTDB): domain Bacteria; phylum Bacteroidota; class Rhodothermia; order Balneolales; family Balneolaceae; genus Rhodohalobacter. The sequence continues at coordinate 3,992 of REDT01000094.1, read as the reverse complement.
AGGTTAGCACAGGCATCTTAAAAAGCTTGAAACCGTTGTTGGAAGCCTGAGTTTGATATAAGAATTTGAGATAATCCCAGAACCTGTTTTTGGTTCTAAAATTTCGAAAAAGAGGCTCCCCTCCTTTCCCACGTAGTGATCCCTTCGGGGCAAGGAGGGGTCGGGGGTGGTTCACTGCATTATTTCATGGTTAAAGATTAAATAACTGGCTCATAACCTTTTCAAACCACCCCTTAATCCCCTCCTTATGAAGGAGGGGAGACTTCAGAAAGCCCAAATGCACTATTGAAATATTAAGTTAACGTTTATGGGGCTCTGCCACTTCAACTCCACGGATCTATAGCTTCCACGATCCAGCCGTCGAGAGGATTTCGGGGATTGGCGCTGCAATGCACATAATGCTCCGGTTTTGCTACCAGCCCCATTTTAACCGCCCGCTTCTGAATATCAAGTGCGCTTTTGTCAATATCATCTTGCTGATACAGGGACTGTATTAACAGCTCCTCCTCCCAAATATGAATTCCCTCCGGCTTATCTTTCGCGCCATATTCCCGGAAAACAGATACCATCCATGCCGTTTCCAGTCCCGGTTTTCCGTTTCGCAAAATCAGCATTACGGCTTTGGATGTAAATCCTTTGTATGCTTCAAGTACATCCGTTAATGAACCCCATGCTGTGGCGGCAATCATGATGATTCTATCGGGCAAGATGGAGTACTCGTATATTCTGAGCCCACGTTTTTCGCAGCTCCACCTCAGGCCGCTTATCATTTTCTCCCTGATTAGAGGCTGTACCAGCAGAGGCACTTTACCTGCTAATCTCAATTCAACATAAAACAGTTCTTTGGTTTTTCGGTTTAATCTTCTCATTGATCTGTTGATTTATTTTTAATCCTTTATTGTATGAGCCCGAAATTTGAAATCCCTTACAACGAAAAATGCTGATCGCTTTTATTTACCTGCCGATTTGGGTATTATTGGGCCAGAAAAACCATAACTGAAAAGTCTACTGATTAACCTTACAAAATCATGAAAATTCACGAGTATCAAGCGAAAGAGTTATTTGAAAAATATGGCGTTGCTGTTCCCGCCGGTGTTGCCACACAATCTGCAGATGAAGCAGTTAAAGCTGCTGAAAAAATGAAGGCTAACGGAACCGATCTTTTTGTAGTTAAAGCTCAGATTCATGCCGGTGGACGCGGTAAAGGACGAACCCAAAAGAGCAATGCCAAAGGAGTAATTCTGTGCCGGTCGATCGATGAAGTGAGAGAAGCCGCTGAATCCTTACTGGGCGACACTCTGGTAACCATTCAGACCGGAGATGAAGGTCAGCTTGTAAAAACCATCTATGTTACCGACGGTGTGGATATCGAAAAAGAGTTTTACCTCGGTATACTGCTCGACCGTGTAAATAGCCAAAACGTGATTATGGTCTCTACAGAGGGCGGTGTTGAAATTGAAACCGTTGCCGAAGAGACTCCCGAAAAAATTGTAAAAGAGTGGGTTGAGCCGGGAATGGATCTGGCTCCAAACCAGGCACGGCGACTCGCTTTTGCACTGGGTTTTGAAGGGGATGCCTTTAAAAAAGCCGTTAAATTCATCACGGCACTCTACAACTTCTATGTAGAGAAAGATGCCGATATGGTCGAGATAAATCCGCTCGTTCTTACCACCGATGGTGACGTTATGGCCCTGGATGCAAAGGTAACCTTCGACGGAAATTCACTGTATCGCCAAAAAGATCTGCTCGAATTGCGTGATGAATCAGAGGAGAATCCAATCGAGCTTGAAGCCTCTAAATTCGATCTGAACTATATCAAGCTTGACGGCAATGTGGGCTGTATGGTAAACGGAGCCGGCCTTGCAATGGCAACCATGGATATCATTAAACTCTCAGGCGGTGAGCCGGCTAACTTTCTGGATGTTGGTGGAGGAGCCAATGTGGAGACTGTAAAAAACGGCTTCCGTATTATTCTTGAAGATGAGAATGTGAAAGCCATTCTGATCAACATCTTTGGCGGTATTGTTCGATGCGATCGCGTAGCAAATGGTGTGATTGAGGCAATCAAGGATCCTGAAATTGCTAAAAAAGTTGAAGGCGTGCCAATTATTGTACGACTTCAGGGCACTAACGCAGAAGAGGCCAAAAAGATCATCGACAACAGTGATCTGAACGTGATTTCGGCCGTACTCCTGAAAGAGGCTGCCGAGCAGGTTTCCAAAGTTCTTGCTGCATAAAAACTTATAAGTATAGGATAAATCAGGAATCTGTTTGACCGGATTCCTGATTCCTTTCTCTTGCAAACCGAACGTTAAAGGTTGTTTCAACCCCTTTTTTCTGCTCATAACTAACCTCACCTTCCAATTGCATCGTTAGCACCCGTATTAAAGTCATGCCCAGTGACTCATGTTGATCAAGTGAAAAATTATCAGGGAGTTTACCGGCATTATCACTTACCGATAATTCAACCTCACCACTCTTCTGTTTGAGGCTGAGAGAGAGTTTCCCGCCCTCTTTTCCTGAAAAAGCATGCTTAAACGCATTATTAATCAGTTCATTACAGATTAGCCCTATAGGTACAGCCCTGATGTTATCCACTTTTACCTTTTCCATATCGTAGTTCAGACTGATCTCCCTGCCTTTCATTTTAAAACCCTCAGAGATAATATCTGTTAGCTCTCTCAGATATATCGAAAGGTCTACTTCCGAAAAAGTCTCAGTTTTGTAAAGTTTTTCATGCACCAGACCTATCGACTTTATTCTTCCCTGCAGTTCATCAAATTTTTCACTTACTGTACTATCCATTTCAGCTTTTTGTATCTCTATAATGCTTGATATAATTCCAAGATTGTTCTTCACTCTGTGATGGATTTCCGACAAAAGAACTGATTTCTCACGAAGGGATTTCCGGATCTGTTCTAAATATTTTTTCTGTACCGTGATATCACGCACATTACCAACAATTGCCTCAATCTCTCCCTTTTCATTTCTCACGGCGGCACGTATGTTATTAACCCAAATATACTTCCCATCTGAACGTTTGATTCGAAACTCTGTATCCTCTAAGGCCACATCCGGCTGATCTGCACTCTTCACACGATCAATTTTTTCAGTAACGCTTTTAATATCCTCATGGTGAACTTGATTCAATAAAAATTCCAGCTTTTCTCCTGCGACCTCTTCAGCACTGTAACCAAGCAACTCTTGAACTGAAGAGCTCACATAGTCGTACCGCCCGGTTTTTAGATTCAACTGATAGATCATGTCTCTTGAATTCTCAAGCACATTTCTAAATTTCTTTTCAGACTTTTTAAGTCGATTATTTGAGTCTTTAACAGCTTGTAAAAATGTAATCGACAGGAAAGCGATGGAGAAGATTAACACTAAAGAGATTGTAATCGTAAGCCAAAACACCCGGTGTTCTGCCCAACGGGCTGCATCACTCATGGCATTTGAGAACTCCGTTTCCAGAATGGTCAGTTCCCGGTCAAGATCTATAAGCCGATTTCTAAATTCTTCTTTTGAGGTTTCCGACAATTCGCCGGTTTCAATTGAACTGTATACATCTGATGCGAGATCTCTCAGTTGATCAATTTTAAGATCGCCTTCCGTCCATATTCCTATTGCTTTTCTAATGTGATCAAAATCTTTAAAATTTCGCAATACCCAGATCATACTATCAATATCCTCAGGGTGATTGTTTCCCTGCAATAATCCACGCCGGGCCAGATCTATATCCGGATTTTCTGATAAAAGGGTAATTCTGGCAATTTTGTCACCTTCATTCACTAAAAGAGCATTTTCAAACTCTTCATAATAAGCCTTTTCGCCCGTATTGATAAGATTCAACAATGAGAATGCAGCTTTTTTTTGAGCTTTAGTCCACTGTCCCTCTCCGTAAATAGATCCCCGCACCCCGCTGGAAACCTTTTCCCCATATTTGGAAAGCACAACCATTGATATCGCAAACAGAATAAAAATGATGATTATAC
>REDT01000273.1 GCA_007693295.1 Balneolaceae bacterium | reverse complement strand
GAGGTAACGGCTAACATCTTCAGGTTCAACCGCAGCTTTATCAGCAACAGACCCTTCTGTCTGAACGATGTAACCCCTATCTTAAAGGAAAGTAAGCTATTGAATGCACTAGACATGGGTTCTGAAATTTTAATCATGATCTGCTCATTTGTTTGGTTATAGAAAAAATTAAGCTGCTACTAGTATTCCGATGTAGCGTATTTACTCCACCATAGGGCTGGATCAATTTCCCGCATATCAAAATCTCACCGAATCGGCCCATACCCCGGTCACAATCATCATTATCATGCCATGCGATGATGGTTGGCGATATCGCACTCTTCCGGAAAAAACTATTTCAATCGGTTTATGGAGGAGGGAAAGAAAAATTCCGGACCCCGCTTTATATAAATATTAGAATAGTAAACTCGTACCCTTCAGCATTAAATATTCACGTTGCTTAGTCGCCTGCGCGGCCATTTAGATGTAAGGTGATTGTGAACAAAGAACCATTACCCGGTTCTGAACCAAAATTAGTTTCACTGCTATGAGTATTCACAATATCAATCGTAATACCCAGCCACACTCAGCTTTCTTGTATTAAGCTAACCCATTTGGAGTGAAGGTTTTTATCTGCGTGTCGCAAAGTGTTTACTGTGTGTCGTATGTGTAACCGCTTATCAATCAGAAAATGATACAAATAGATAAGAAGTTGCGACGCAGATATAAAGATTTGTAACTCGAAACCTGCAAATTATAGTCTTTCACACATACGTTGCCGGGTAATATGCTGCCACCTTTACACTGTTTTAATGATTAGTAAGAGAAGGTTTGAACGAAATACCGATGAGCTTCAGCACATTTTTCACTTTCTCAAATTGAGCTGGGAGGAGTTCCAGGTGGATGGAGATGATCAACTGGAGATGGAACTATCGGTGGAAGAGATATTTATGAATATGATACGCCATAATCATTCAGCATTGGCGAAACAGATTGAAGTTACCGTAGAAAAGAAAGAGCGTGAAATTGCTCTTAGCCTCAGCGATCATGAGGAGGTGCCGTTTGATATCACAAAGGCAAAAGAGGTCGATTTTGAGGAGTATATAAAAAAAGTAAAATCCGGCGGACTGGGAATTCATCTGGTTAAGAAGCTAATGGATGAAGTGAAATTTGAACACCGGCTGGGCGTGTCAACAGTTACGATTATAAAACATATTTGAGGTATCAAAAATGCTGACTATTGAACAGGTAAGTGAAAATGAGCTGAAATTTATCGGACGCTTTGATGCAAGCCAGCACGATAAAGCCGCCGATGAACTTTTGCATCAAAAAGTGACTGTCACCATCGACATGGAAGGCCTCGTATACATTTCCAGCATGGGTTTAAGTGTGCTTGTAAATACATATAAGCGGCTGAATGAAACCGGGCACACCGTAAAGCTGAAAAATGTAAACAGTCATGTGAGAGATGTATTCAAATACACACGACTGGATCAAATTTTTGAATTGATATAAATCTGCAGATTTAAAACAGAAAGGATGTGAGGTTAATTCTTTAATTCCAAAAAAAGTTAATCAGTAAAATGACAAATAGCAGTGATCATGAACTGGTGGAGCAGTGCCTGAATGGCGATAACAAGGCGTTTGATATCCTGGTGCGACGCTATGAAGTACAGATGTACAGAACAGCTTTTGGAATAGTGAATGATGGTGATTTGGCAAAAGATGTGACACAGGCAGGCTTTATAAAATCGTGGGAGAAGCTGCGAACATTCAACCCTGAGTATAAATTTTACAGCTGGTTATACAGAATTATAGTTAATGAAGCGCTTAACAGGTCCAGAAATCATAAAAAATATGAGGCTCTCTCACTATATCAACCCGACGGCAATACCCCATACGCGCAGCTGCTTAATAAAGAAGAGAACAGGATGCTTTTAGAGTCTGTAAACTCTCTTCCGGCAGATTACCGGGTGGTGATACAATTGCGCCATTTTGAAGAGTTGAGCTACAAAGAGATTGCTGATGCTCTGGATATCGAAGTTAGCACTGTAAAGTCCAGGCTATACTCTGCCAGAATGATGCTGAGAGAGAAGCTGTATAACAGATAAAAAATCAGTGAGCTCTTTTAGTAACTCAACATTTTGGCAGGAACTAACCTGAATTCAATTTAAGAATTTGGGACCCCCGATGCATCGGGGGTATGAAAAATGGCCACAGAGACACGGAAAAACACAGAAAACTCCGTGCTTTTCCGTGTCTCCGTGGCAATAAAGTACGATGGAATGATCCATGATTCTGTTGATTCAACATAATCTAACAGCCTCCGTAAGAGCTTGTCCTGAAAACTTTCGGGAAGGGGACTTTTTCATTGCCAAGCTCAATGATTTTATCTCGCCCCGAAGGGCAAATCAGGTTTAACAAAGAAACATTTTCCGGAAAAATCAAACTTTCTACAAACTTTTCAACTGTTGGTGTGTACTTAAAGTAGGGAAGCGGATCAACAAGCCGCTGACTTTCCGAAAAACCAAAAAAACGATAATGAAGCAGGAAATCATAAATCTAATACAGGCTGAAATCGACGGTGAAAACTCACCTGAAGAGAGCCGTAAGGTTGAGGAGATTTTGAAGACAGACGCAGAAGCAAAAGCTCTATTTGACGATCTGCTTCAAATTTCAAATCAACTGGAAAAATTGAAAGCTGAAATTGAACTTCCCAATCAGCTTTCAATGCAAATAAGCGAAAAGATAGCAGTTAAGTCGCAAGCAACCCGTGTAGCAACAAATAAAATCAATAACACAAATAGTGAGAATGTTATGCCTTTATTAAATCAAAAATTAACCGGTAAGAAAATAGCTTTGTATGCTGCAATAGCTGCCATGGCTCTTATTGTATTATTCGTATCTGTGGATTATCCGCAGCCAAATCAAAGTGATGTAGCAGGAACCATAGGTACCGATGTTGAACGGGCTGAACGATACCGGGCTACCCAAATAACCAGTGGCGATGTTATACTTGAAAACGAGCACTATCAACAGGTTTTGCAAAGTGATGAGTTTCAGCGCCTTGTTCAATCCGGAGAATTGCAGGAACTTGCTGCAAACCCATCTTTTGTAAACCTCATGCGGGATCCATCGGTACAGGAGCTGATGCAAAATCCTCAAATGCTCCAGTTAATGCGCAGCGAACACCTTATGGCGTTAATGCGGGAACCGGCATTCGTCTCTCTTATGAGAGAGCCTGCAATGCTTGATTTGATGAGATTCACATCAGACAACGCAGCATTTTCTGAGCTCATGTTTTCAGAAAGAACAGCAGTACTCATGAATAATGAAAAGTTCACAAGCTTAATGAGAGAGCCTTCATTCCTCGCATTAATGAGGGAGCCGGCTATTGCTGAGTTAATGAACCAGGCTTCATTCAATGAGTTGATGAATAGTGAAAGATTTATCACACTTGCCAGAGAGGAATCATTTATGTCACTTTTTAGAAGCGATGTGATACGGAGTGCAGATATAGCAGAATTGCAAAATGAAGCTTCATTTGCTGAGTTGATGCGTGAGCCTGCTTTCACAGAATTGATGCGCGAAAGTGCATTTATCGAATTAATGAACCAGGCCAGCTTTATTGAACTGATGCGCATGCCTGCATCCATCGAGCTCTTGAGAGATGCAGCATTTGTTGAGTTAATGCGTGAGCAGTCATTCATAACCTTAATGAATCAAGCCGGATTTCGTGAATTGATGCGACAGCCATTCGCGATTGAATTGATGCGCGAGCGTGCTTTTATAGACCTGATGCGTGAGCGGGCTTTCACAGAACTGATGCGGGAGAGATCTTTTGTTGACTTAATGCGAGAGCAGAGTTTCCGTTCACTGATGAGAGAGCGTGCTTTTACAGAGCTGATGCGCGAACGGGCATTTACAGAGCTGATGAGAGAGCGAGCCTTCACCGATTTGATGCAACAAACTTCTTTTATTCAATTGATGAACTCAGCCAGCTTTTTTGAACTTATGAGACAAGGAGAATTTCGGGCAGAGTTTGCAAGATAATTGTGATACCGTGTTCTGCAGTGTAACACAATGCGATAAGTGCCGCGGGGAAACTGCGGCACTTTTTTAAGTTTAAATCGATTGGAAAACAGATGGTTAAAAAAGTTGGAATTATATGTTGAAGAATTCAGTGGTCGGTCGTTTTATTTGGGTGGTTTTAGCAGTATTAATGACAGGTATTTTTTCTAATTCGACAGCTCAATTCAAGTCGGTTAAAACAGATGATTTGAACCTGCTCTATTACGATTTTGGTCACGAATATTTAATCAATCATACTGTCCGCAGTTTTAGAAATGCTCTGAATTTTCATAGAACCCTATTTGATTACAATCTATCCGAGCCCGTTACTTTAATCATGCAGGATTTTGGTGATTTTGGAAATGCAGGCGCCTCAGCCGTTCCGCAAAATGTGATATTAATGGGTATTGCACCCTTCCACTATGCCTACGAAACCAACCCTGCAAATGAACGCATCAATGTTCTGATGAACCATGAGCTGGTTCATATTGTAGCGCTTGATAAAGCCTCTAAAACCGACCGTTTTTACCGGAATATGTTTATGGGTAAGGTTGATCCCGCACAAAGTGATCCCATTTCGATGTTTTACGGTTATCTCACTACACCGAGAAGGTATTCACCGCGCTGGTATCACGAAGGGATTGCCGAGTTTTTAACAACATGGATGTCAGGTGGAATTGGCAGGGTGATGGGCGCTTACGACGAAATGATGTTCAGAACCATGGTTCGCGATGGAGCTCATATCTATGATGCAATCGGCCTTGAATCGGAAGGCACAACCATCGATTTCCAGGTAGGGTCGCACTCATATATGTACGGTACAAGATTTATGTCGTATCTGGCCCTGCAATATGGCCCGGAATCCCTGATTGAGTGGACTGCCCGTTCAGACGATAGTAAACGCTTCTTTTCCAGGCAGTTTAAAAACGTATATGGCAATTCACTGAACAGTGAATGGACAAATTGGGTGGAGTGGGAGCGTGAATGGCAACAGGGTAACCTGGAACGGATCAGAAGCAATCCGGTAACCGTCGGCAAACCGTTATCCAGAACTCCCCTCGGCGCCATATCCCGGGCGATTTATGACGACGAAAATAACCGGATTTTTGTAGCCGTTGCATACCCGGGACAGGTAGCTCATATTGCCATACTAAATCCTGACGACGGAACCATGCGCAGATTGGCAGATATCGAAGGTCCGGCACTCTATTTTGTAAGTTCGCTTGCCTACGACCCGGAAACAGCCACGCTCTTTTATACCAATAATAATAATGGCTGGAGAGATCTCTACTCTGTTGATGTGAATTCCGGCAGAACCAGGCTGTTGGTTAAAGGTGTCCGCACGGGTGATCTTGCATTCAATCCTGCCGATAAGTCGCTGTGGGGAATAAGGCATTTTAACGGCATTGTGTCGATTGTAAGGATTCAGTATCCCTATACGGATTGGAACAGGGTTCACTCCATGCCGTATGGTGATGATATCTTTGATATTGATCTGTCTCCCGATGGAGAATTACTGACGGCTGCCATTGGAGATGTGAGCGGAAACCAGAAACTGGTAATGATGAAAACCGCGGATCTTTTAAATGGCGAGTTTAAACCGGATGAGATATTTGACTTCGCTGAAAGCTCACCGGCCGGATTTTCATTTTCTCCCGATGGCCAATTTCTATTTGGTTCTACCTATTACAGCGGGGTTTCGAATATTGTACGCTATGAATTGGAAACGGATGAGATCCGGTGGCTTACAAATGCCGAAACGGGCCTGTTCAAACCGATACCGGTATGGCAGGATTCCCTTATCGCCTTCGAATATACGGGTGAGGGCTTTATGCCTGTAAAAATTGCAAATGAACCGGTTAAAAGGGTAAGCGCCATTCAATTTCTGGGGCAACAAATTGTAGAGAACCATCCGATTGTCATCAACTGGATGCTCGAACCGCCATCGCCTCACACCGTAGACATGGATACTCTGATCCGCAGCCGGTCGGAGTACTCCTCAATTCAAAATCTTCAGTTAAGCTCTGCCTATCCAATTCTGCAGGGGTATAAAGATTATGCCGCAGTTGGCTTGAGGGCAGATTTCAGTGACCCGCTTCGATTGCATAAAATGAGCATAAGCGCGTCGTGGTCGCCGAGCACGGCCGTGCCGGATAATGAACGGTTTCATGCTTCATTTAACTATAGCATCCCATCCTGGCGATTTTTTGCAAATTACAATGCGGCAGATTTTTATGATCTGTTTGGGCCAACCAAAACAAGCCGAAAAGGATACTCTGTAGGGGTGGGGTATAATACGAACCTGATCTACGATGTGCCCCGCATGATGGATTTAAACATTACAACCGCATACTATGGTGGTATGGAACGCCTGCCGGAATTCCAGAATATTGTGAGTTCATTCGACAGTTTTTTGAGTTTAAATGCCAGGCTAAGCTATCAGTCAACATTGTTCTCTTTGGGTGCCGTGGATCACGAAAAGGGGATCAGATGGGAGCTGATGAGTTCAACTAATTACGTTGAACAAACACTTTTCCCCCGGGTAAATCAAAATCTTGATTATGGAATAGCCTTGCCGTTCAAACACTCGTCCATTTGGCTTAGATCTTCTGTCGGATACTCCTTTTCACCCCGTCGGGAACCGCTCGGAAATTTCTACTTTGGAGGGTTTGGCAACAACTGGATTGATTACCAGACAAGCAGAAGATACAGGAGCTTCTATTCATTTCCCGGCGCAGAACTGAATGAGATTGGCGGAACCAATTTTGGCAAAATTTTAGCTGAGTGGACGCTGCCCCCTATCCGGTTCAAAAGAGCCGGGTTTACAAATCTCTATGCGAACTGGGCTCAGTTAAGCCTGTTTTCATCCGGATTGATTACAAACATGGATAGCAGCGAATTCCTGGAGAGATATTACAACGTAGGCGCCCAGGTGGATGTCAGACTTGCTATGTTTTCCATACTTGAATCAACCTTTTCTGTTGGATATGCATCCGCGTGGAACGATATTACAGGCAGCCGGGGCGACGAGCTGATGATTTCACTACGCCTGATGAGGTAGCAACTAATTTCGCCCAATAACGGGGCAACACTATTTGAAAAGTGACAGTCAAAAGTCCCCTTCCCGAAGTTTCGGGATTTCGAAAAGCATTCAACTCGAGAGGGGATATAGGGGTGTGTCCTTGATGGGGAAAACCGTTGATTATAACCCAAAAACACCATTTTTAAAAAACTGTAATCGGTAGCAGCACGAACTGCCGTTG
>REDT01000289.1 GCA_007693295.1 Balneolaceae bacterium | reverse complement strand
CTGCACCTGCGGCTGACAGGTTGCTTCCGACAATTCATGCTTGACGTAACACTAGGTTACCCGATCTTTTTCCCCAACCCCGAAAAGCGCTGCGTCTTTTTCCGGATGCCTGATATGAACCGGTCCAAATCCCCATAGAGGGCAAAGCTCTCGCGGGCGCGGGTGATGGCGGTGTAGATGAGCTCGCGGGTCAGGATTGGGGTTTCCCGTTGCGGCAGCAGCAGATTGATGCGGTTGAATTCGGATCCCTGGCTTTTGTGTACCGTTAAAAAATAGGCCGGGGTAAAATGGGTGAGCCTCTTGGCCTGAATTCGTTTCAGCTCTGACCCCGACTCTATATATACATAATGATTCCCGGCAGGATCCTTTACACAAACCCCCATATCTCCATTAAATACGCCCAGGTTGTAATCATTTTGGGTGATCATCACAGGCCTGCCGTGATACCAGCCCTCTTCCATCCTTACCGTTCGCGACAAGGCAATAACCTGCTCCGCCATCTGGTTCAGGTGGTCGGCCCCTTCCAATCCCCTTCTCAAAACCACCAGCCAGATCATCTGTTTCCAATATTGAAGCAGTTTATGCGGGTCACTGATCTTTGAAACATGCTTTACCTGTTCAATCAGCCGGGAAACGATGGATTTAACATTCTCCGAGCTGTAACTGAAGGCATGGTACTCCAGGTCGTCATACTGGTCAAAGAGTTCTTCTAAGGTACTCCTGTCACAGTCCTGTGCTTTAACCGCTGCGGCCAGCCGTCCGATACCGCTCTCTTTCGTAAAGCGATAGCTTTTGGTCAGGTAGACGATTGAATCGTTCAGCCCGCTATCCTCTAAAAGCGGAATGGCTGACTCATTTGTCATCTCCTCCAGATAGCGCAGCGTTTCTGAACTGAACCGGTTATCCTCTTTTTGGCAGAGATCCGCAAAAACAGCCCCGGCCTCCACCGAGGCGAGCTGATCGCGGTCTCCCAGCAGAATCAGGCGTGTTTTATCACTCAGGTGACTCACCAGCCGGTGCATCAGGTTCAGGTCGATCATGGAGGCTTCATCCACAATGATCAGATCGTGACGCAGCAGTTTCTTCTCCGCCGGGGGGAGAAGGCCGCGCTGCCGGGTGGCGCTAAGCAGCCTGTGGACCGTTTTTGCCTCTTTAGGAAGTGCGCCCTTCTCTTCCTCGCTAAGATTCATTTTGTCGAGCTCTTTCTGAAGGGCCTCTCCCATCCGTCCCGCTGCTTTTCCCGTGGGCGCGGCAAGAGCAATGTTCAATTTTCTTCCTGCCAATTTTTGATGCAGCGCCAGTATCCGTGCCACCGTGGTAGTCTTTCCCGTACCGGGTCCGCCGGAGATGATTAAAAAAGGCCTGATCAGCGACAGAACCGCAGCTGTCTTCTGCCAGTCGATCTCTTCAGACTGACCGGGGAAAAGTTCAGCGATGATTTTTCCGGCGCGTTCTTTAGAAAATTCCGGCACCACCCCCCTGTTTCGCTGATCCATCCATCTCACCAGCATATCTTCATAGCTTCTGTAGCGGTGAAATTGCAGACAGCTGCCTTCCAGCACAAATGGCTTTTGCTCTGCCAGTTCTCCGACGATGGCACTCTGCGAAAGTACACCGGGTAAAAATGGCTCTTCCGGCAGTTGCTTTATCACGGCCTGATCCAGTTCTAAAATTTCTGCCCATTCTTTAGGGGATTTGTCCACAGGAAGACAGACGTGGCCTGCTTTCAAAAAAAGGGAGGTAAAAACAGCACACAGTTTACTGTTCTCTGATAATGTGCCGTAAATCTTCTCCAGAAAACGGATCATCTCCCTTTCTGAAATATCGAACCAACCACCTTCAGCGATTTCCTTCATTTGCTATTTTTTAAAAAGTTTTTGCACTGCGCAGGCCGTGCGAAATTACCGTTTCTAACTTAATAAAATTCTAATTGTAACGATCTATTCTTAAAAAGATGTAACAGCTCTTCTCGTAAAGTTAATATATACTGTGTTTGGGTTCAGCAAATAGGAAAATCCTGTTTGACAAGTTTTTTGAAGGGGTATAAAAAGATAGGGGTCTCCTTCACTATTCAATCAATTTAGACATTTTCGTTATGATAGGGTATTCAGAAGTCTTTCTAACTATAGGGGCGATGATCATTTTTGGAATGGTTATAACTACCTCAAACAGATTTATGCTGGGTAACACTTCGATTAAAGTCCAGTCTGAAGTAGAAGTTCGGGCTACAGCACTAGCCCAGGATTTAATCGAATATTCCAAAGGCCTGCCCTTTGATGCAGCAACTGAAAATAACAGTATTCCGGATAACGTGCCTGGTGACTTTGTAAACGGCAATCCTATGCCGACAACTCCGGCACAAAATCGCGAGCAGTTACAGTTTTTTGAAGACCTGAACAATTATGAAGAAGAGTTATCGACCAATTTGGGTGATTTTAAAATTTCAGCAGCTGTGGAATATATGGATCCGGGTGATTTATCTCTCACTTCCACTTCCAAAAGTATTTATAAAAAGCTCACCGTAACGGTTACAAACCCGTCCATTAACAATAATGTCACTCTTAGCTACATAAGAGTTTATAACAACTATAATTGAATTATGAATCTTGGATTAGTAACCAGTTTTATTATCGCAGGCCTGCTCATGATTACGATTGTGACTCTAAACACAAGAACAGGGCAGCATTCAGCAGATATCACGCTGCATACAATGAGCCAGGGCCATGTAAGTGTTATTTCTGATATCATTCAACACGATTTTAACAAGATCGGATACAACTATACGGGCCCTATTCAGGATGCAATAGAAGTTGCTGATGAGAAAGAGATCCGCTTTAGCTCTAACCTGACAGATGATCCGTCCGGAACAACTCAGACAGTAATCTGGAGGCTATCTGAAGATCAAATGCAAAATTCCTCCAACCCAAGACACAGAACCTTAACAAGAATTGTGGATGGTGAAGAAAACGAGATCACGCTTGGAGTTTCAAAGTTTGAACTTTTCTACTATACCGGCGATAGTGAAGTGCCTTTAACGTTTCCGATAAGTCCTGACCGGAGAGAAGACATCAGCAGGATTAAAGTGATACTGGAGGTGCAGCCAAAAGAAGGCACCGGCCGCAATAATAACTATACAACCTCAACATGGCGTAAAGTTTTTACCCCGCCTAATTTAAACCTTAATTAAAAGAGAAAGATCATGGGACGAGCAATGTTAATCGTAGTAGCCGGGGTGTTACTGTCGCTGGGTATCACCCAGACATCATTATTTGGCGGGCTGGGTCAGATGGTTGGCCACTCCGTTAATTTTACAGAAAAGGTACAGGCAAAAAATATTGCCTATATGGGTACTGAACTTGCTATCCGTAAAATGATAGATGAACCTGATTGGAGGGACGGAGGTACGATCCAATATCCTATAGAGGGTGGAGACGCTTCAATTCGTATTGAAGAAACTGTTCCGGAAGGATTCTTCAGAATATATTCCACAGCCATTTATAATGGTCATACGCAGGAAGTTATTCTGCTTGTTCAGGAAGTGAGAAACAGTAAAGTACCGATCTTTGATTCTGCATTATCCATTCTGTTTGAAAAGGAAGGAGAATTTACGGGAAGTATATCAGGTGGCGGTAATAAGGGAGGTATTGACGGAAATGATGTAAGCGGTGAATGCGATCCTGTGCCGGGAGTTCGTGTGCCCGGTGAAAAGGATAAAGCGTATTTAAAAGGCATAGATGATGATAAACCTTCTCACGACTACTTTAGAGGTGATCCCGATGTAGAAGCAAGTAGCGACATGGATTTCGATGAAATCGCGGAGTTGATTGCCGCCTTGAAAGCCGCCAATCCTACCTATTTAAAAACAGATGGTACTAATATCAGAGACTTGGGCAGTGCAGATAATCCCGGGGTATTCTTTGTAGAGAATGGAACAGCCAAAATTGCAGGCAATACAGAGGGATTCGGTATAATGGTAGTTAGAGGAAATCATAGCTATGTTGAAGCCGAAACAGGAGAAGAAATTGAAGTGGATGATGGTGCATTGGATATATCCGGCAATGTTAAATTTAACGGGCTTGTGATATTTGAAAATGCATACAACCTTACCAGCAGCGGTACCGTTGATATTTTCGGTTCCGTTCTCGTTGGAAAGACACAAACCGGTGCAATATTTGATTTTCTGTTTAATGGGAATTCAACCATACAGTATGACTGCAGCGCCCAGAAGTATGCCGACATGGCTGCCATAAATATTCCCGGCGGTGGATTAACCATGCAAGCCAGAAGCGTTTTTGAAAAATAGTTTTTCCACGCCAATTTAGGCGGAAATAAGTCTTCCGGGAATCGTCTCAGTAAATAGATGGAAATGAAAACTTCCATCTATTCCAACCGCGTTGCAGTATAGGGGTGAACGATCTTACTCTCTTTGGAACCCAAGCCTGCCAACAGGCCGGCTTGTTTTATAAAGGACAAGCCTATTGCTTTTTTATCTCCTCAAAAGATCATCCAGGTTCTCAATTATATCCTTACCGGGTTTGTGGAACCAAATGCCGTTATCAGAGCCGGCGGTCATGCCTCTCACAAAGAGATACATCACTCCTCCAAAGTGCTCCTTGTAGCTAAAACCGGGCAAACGCTGCCGAAGAAATCGCACCAGCGCCACCGTGTAGAGATGGTACTGCAGATCATAGCGGGCTGCCTCAACCTCCTCACGAAGTTTTTCTTCCGAGTAATGCTCCGGAGTGTCTCCCAAATGGTTCGATTTATAATCCAAAATATAATATTTGCCGTTTTGCCTTACTATAAGGTCAATGAATCCGGTCAGGTAATGTTGAGACTTCTCAGCCAAAACCGGAAAAACCTCTTCATCACGAATTACGGCGAGTAATTTTTGCAGATCGGGTTTGCCTACCGGGAAATGAAATTCCATCTCGCGAAGCTGCTCTTCCCGCTTCACCTCGTTCAATCGCAAACCCCGATAATCGGCATTGGTTACATCCCGGATCATCTTGTCCAGAACCGCTGTCCACTTCTCATCAAAACGATACTCTTCCAGCACCTCTTTGATAATCCGGTCCGGATCAGCGGTATCAAGCGTATTAAAGTTAAAGTTGTCGTGCTCAAACAGTTTGTGAATGGCTGTACCGGCCGTGGCGCCGCGGGGAAAGGTGAAGATGGATTCTTCACCCTTCTCTTCACTCCTGCCGGAAACTGCATCTACATACCAGTCGGTCACCTGGTCATAATCGGGTTCACCCGATTCTGCCTTATGATTGGCAAGCGATGAAAAACTCTCCACCCTCTTCTGTACGGGTAGATGAATCCTGCCGCTATAGGCGGGTGAGGTAATTTCCGCTGTGCCCATCCTGTTCCACCTCACGCGTTCGCTTCTCCTTCTCTGTTCATCCAGTTCTATCACCCTGATCACTCCCGGGTTATTCGCGGCCAGATCATTGAACGAATCGGTAAGGTCAGCCCCGGAAATTTCATCTTCATCATCCTCATCTTTCAGTTTTTTTCCAATCCCATTAATCGCCTTATCTCTTCCCAGTAAGGATGCACCCAGCCCGGAAAGGTGGCTTTGATTATGCGTACTCCAGATTACCCTGCACTCATATTTGGCACGGGTCATTGCAACGTACATTTTACGCACCTCCTCGGCAATGGCTTCCACTGCATTTTGGTTTTCGGCACGTACGCGGTTATCTGTTTCCTGCTGATCAATATTGATCGTAATCCGGTCACTGCCCTCTTTATGGTATTCAAGAAAATCCTTTTTGTTGGGATCTCTTCCCTCCCAGAGTGTGGGGCAGATCACCACGGGAAACTGCAGCCCCTTGCTACCGTGAATGGTGCTGATCTTCACGAGGTTCTGGTCACTTTCGAGCAAAAGCGCCTGCTCGTCATCTTTTTCGGGCCTGGCCATCTCTCTTAAAAACCAAGAGTGGAGAGAGTGGGGATCCATTTTTAATTCGATCTCTTTTTTGGAACAGATATCTGCCAGTTGATTCAGGTTGGTGATAATCCGCTCGGAATTCTTCAGTTCTGCAAGCTGGTCAAGCCGCCCTTTTTTAAAGAGCAAAGCCCTGTACATCGCCATAAACCCCGATTTTATCCATCTCTCCTGTAATTCCTGCAGCTCTTCAATCAAAGCTTGCCGAAGAGGTTCACTCTCTTTGAGCGTGTGAAGCCGGTTCAGGCCGGTTCCGAACAGCCCGCTTAAAAGTGCATTGCTGAGTTCTCTACTGTTCAGCGGATCCAAAACGGCTCCCATTACCATCTGCATCCGTTTTGCCTCAAATGAATCAAATACTTTCTCCTGTGAATAGGTCACGGCATCAATTCCAACCTCTTTCAGTCTATACTTTATCTCCGATGCATCGCGGTGTCCCGACACCAGAATGGCGATATCCCCCGCTTCCAGTGGGCGCATTTTATTCGAGCTATCATCTTTGATCTCTATGCTCTCATGTTCCAAAAGGTTTGCCACCTGGGTTACGGTCTCATCATAGGAAAAATCCCGGCTTTGGGTCTTGCTGGAAGAGATTCCCCGCTGAATGGTTATCCGGAACGGAACGGGTGGGGCATTATTAACAAGATAGTCTTCAGATGAACCCGGCAATCCCGCCTCAGAACTGAAAAATTCGATCTCCTGCTCGATAAATGGTTTTCTCCCATCGTTTTCAAACAGTTTATTTACGGCATCAATCAGCGCAGGGGTGCTTCTGTAGTTTTTCTGCAACGAATAGTGACGGGGAGACCCCTCTTTTTTTGCACGAAAATAGGTGTAGATATCTGCACCGCGAAAGGCATATATCGCCTGCTTGGGATCACCGATCATCATAAGCCCTATACCGTTTCCCTCTTTTGGATAGATGGAATCCAGAATTGAGTATTGAATGGAATCTGTATCCTGAAATTCATCGACAAGGGCGAACGGATAGCTTTTCAATAGCTTATCTGACAGAAACCTTCCCCTTTCAGGATCTTTCAGTACATCTCTAAGTTTTGTAAGCAAGTCATCATAGGTTAACGCGCTGGATGAATTTGAAAGCTCCTGCCTGCCTTTTGAAACCTCAGAATATACTTCCCGGATAAGCGTCGTTTCCAGTTTTCCGATCTGAGCTATCCGTTCCCGGTATTCATCACAAACGTGAAAAAACCGGATATCACCCGGCAACCTGGTTTTATTCTTCAGCAAATTCCCCTCATCGTGAACATGAGACGAAGTAAAGTATTTAAGCTGGTCAAATGTATCAGTGCTGAAAGTAAGGTCACCGGCAAACTTATCCATTTTGGCTACCCTGCTGGTGACATTTCTGTCTGT
>REDT01000115.1 GCA_007693295.1 Balneolaceae bacterium | reverse complement strand
AGCTTTTCCAGCCTGTTCTCCAGCTCAACAAGTTTACTCTGTATCTCCTGAAGCATGTAAATAATGATGATATGTGTCTTCTTCGCATCGATGCCAACAACGCTCTGGTCACTGGCTATCAGCTTCTCGATCTCTTTGTAATGGTTATCAGGGATTTTCATGGTTGAATGGATTTTTGTTGAGGGATTGATGGGAGTGCGGGGCTAGCTCCGAGCCGAAGGCGATTCCCATGAAATGAAAAGTACTGGAAGGTGAAGGGAGTTGAAGGTTGAACGTTGAAGGTTACACGTTTAACAGTTGCAAGCTATTGTTAATGTACATTATATAGAATATAAAAGGTTTTTTCTTTTTACTTCTGTATTAATCTTTTTAGCAGTCCATTGCCGGTGTCGTAGACAAGGCCATGTATTGCAACTTCCTGCCCTCGTTTTCTTGCTTTTTTTAGGGTGGATGAGGATTCAATATTTCTCACCTGTTCAATCACATTCAGCTCAACGAGCCGGTCTTCGCGCTTTTGGGGGTCTTTCTCTTTAATCAGCTCCGGTTCATAAATCCGCTTGATATCCCGGATATGCTGAATCCAGTGGTCGATCATGTCGGGGGCCGGCTCATTTGAACAGGCCGCTTTTACCCCACCGCAATTGTAGTGACCCGCAACCACAACGTGCTTCACCTTAAGCAGGTCAACGGCGTATTCGAGCACGGCGTGGAATCCGGCATCGGTATGAACGGCGAGGTTTGCAATATTTCGGTGCATAAACAGCATACCCGGATCAGCTCCGGTAATTACGCTGGGTGGCACCCGGCTGTCGGCACACCCAATCCATAAAATGGTGGGATGCTGTTCTTTCGCCAATGCTGTAAAATAATCCGGATGATGAGACCGGATTTTTTCCGCCCACTCTCTGTTGTTTTCAAGAAGCTGATCGAGCTGGTCCATAATCTATTTTCTGATATTATTCAGACTCAAACCCATTACTTGCCAGATCATCAAATCCGCCAATGTTATAAACGTTTTCAAAACCCTCATTTTTCATCATTCTGGCTGCCTGGCCGCTTCTATTACCTGACCTGCAGTACAGATAGTAGGTCTTATCTTTATCCAAATCCTCAATTGCATCTTGAAATTCTCCGCCATTCCAGTCGTATTGTGCATCCGTCATTTTCAGATGACCCTGATCGTACTCCTGCCTGGTCCTGACATCAATAATGACCCCCGGGTTGCTCTCTACCTTCTCTTTAAATTCACTGATACTGATATCCATACCGGATGGTTTTGATAAAAAACTAAACATAATAATTCCTATGGTTATGATTGATATTGTTATTAATACACTGTTGTTCATTTCGAATCTTTTCAGATCTGTCTAATTGCTATTTTTTTAAAAGAACGTATAGTAGAAGAACAGTACAGACACTACCAGGAATACAATGGTCATGCCTCCGCCGGCTTTAAAATAGTCTTTAGTTTTGTAACCGCCGGCTGTCATCATCAGGGCATTAACCTGATGCGTGGGCAGAACAAACGAGTTGCCTGCATTCACAGCTGCCAGCAAAACCAGCGGGCGGGGATCAACCCCTGACAGCAACCCGATACTTACCACAAGCGGTGCCAGCACAACCACAGCCCCTACGTTCGACATCACCAATGAAAATACCGTAGACAGAATTCCAACCGCGAACAGGAGGATCAGCAGATGACTGCCTTCAACCACCATCATAACACTTTCCGCCAGAAACTCGGCTGTACCGCTGTTCTGCATGGCTATACCAAGCGGTATCAGCCCTACCAGCAGGAATACAACCTTCCACTCTACAGCCTTATAGGCCTCCTGGATCGTCATCACATTTGTAAGCACCATTACCAGTGCCCCCGTCAGAAATGAGATTGAGATGGAAAATCCGCTCAGGGCCAGAACAATGGCAAGAAGAAAACTACCTGCCGCCTGCCATGTTTTGGAAGGGTCTTTTCTCTCAACCATTACTGAGGTAGCAACTACAAAAGGCTCACTGCTCTGAAGGTCCATAATGTGATTCCATGGCCCATAGATGATAAAGGTATCCCCGGTTTTGATCTTCCTGTCGGAAAAATCTCCCTCCACTTTTTCGCCTTCACTGAACAGCATTACCGGCTCTACAGCGTGTTTTTTCCTGAGCGAATACTGACGTATGGACTGCCCCACCAGGTCGGACCTCGGCGGCACAATTACCTCTGCAAAACCTGACTCCTCCGGATCACCGATGTCCTCAAATATCCCATTCTCTTCAGACTCTTCAAGCCCTGACTCTTGGGCGTACCGTGTAATTCTTTCTTCATCGCCATAAAGAGCCAGTATCTGCTCCTCTTCAAGAACCGTTTCGCGCCAGGGTGCGAATTTTGGTGATTTCTCCCTTCCAACAGCGAGGATGTTAATATCGTATACACTCCAGATCCCCGTCTCTTCAACGGATTTACCGGCCACCGAGCTACCTTTTGGAATCTTAAAATACCTGATATCCTTCTTCAGGTTAAAAGCGTCAACCACTTTTTCCTGTTCGGTTTTTTCGAGCTTGCCATCACTCTCACCCTGCGGAAGCATAAACTTGCCGAAAAAGAGGAAGAAGAGAATCGCTGAAAAAAGAAGCGCGATACCTACCGGGGTTACAGCAAACAGCCCATACGGTTCCAGGTCTGCACTTTCCAGCAGATCATTCGTAAGGATTAAGTGGCCTGACCCCACCATGGTGAGGGTACCCCCAATAATGGCCGCAAACCCTATTGGCATGATAAACACGGAGGCAGAAACTTTTATGCGCCGCGCAATGTCGATAATACTCGGCAGAAAAAGTGCAGCTGCCCCGATATTCTGTATCACACCGGAGAGGGTACCGACGGATAAAGAGAGAGCCCCCAAAACTGTATTCTTTTTGGAACCCACCCTCTTCAGCAGCCATTTTGAAAATCGCGACATCATTCCGGTTTTGGCAACACCTTCGCCCAGAATCATCACCGCAAGCATCGCCACAACGGCATTACTTGAAAAACCGGATAGTGCTTCAGTGCTGGTCAGAATTCCGGTCCACGTGAGCAGCAGCATGGTAATAAGAGCTGTTACGTCAATCCTCACTTTTTCTGTTACCAGCATGAAGATTGTGAACGCCATAATGGCCAGCACAATAATAATTTCAGTTTCCATTACGCCTCATTTTCATTTTTTAAACTTTTTCTGTCATCAAATCTGCTCACTTTGTATCTCTATGAATGTCGTACAGAAGATTCTCTTCTTTTTTTCTATTCATTTCTGAGGCGTGCACAGCGTCTTCTATCGTCATGTAAAAATTCCACTCCCTTATACCGTCCGAACTCTTCTTAATCAGGTCGCGCACCGATGCTTTTACCTCCGACAGGTACACGCTCACGCCCTGCCCCTCCAGGTCTTCAACTACTTCAAAGAGTTCATCGACCCCTGTTGAGTCCGCTTCATTCACGCCATTCAGGTCTAATATCAGGCTTGAAGCATCCGGATAGCTTTGAATGGTTCTGAACACCTCGTCCCTGAAATATTCTGCATTGGCAAAGTGGAGCGGTGCATCAAAACGGAAGATGAGGTTTTCCGGCTCACGCTCTGTATCGTACCGCTCGATACTTCTGTAGATGGATGTACCCGGTATACGCCCCATAATTGAGTAGTTTGGCCGGGCGCTCCGGTAGAGCAGCATAATTACAGAAAGCGCCACGCCAATCAGAATACCCTCTTTAATGCCGATGAAGAGAGTTCCGAAAAATGTAGCGAGCAGCATATAGCGATCGTAGTGCCCCAGATTCCACAATCGCTTAAACCCGCCATATTCGATCAGGCCAAATACAGACACCATAATGATGGCAGCCAGCACAGCGTTAGGAAGAAAATAGAACAAGGGCGTGAGGAACAGCAGGCTCAGTGCTACCGTAAGGGCGCTTATGATTGATGACATACCGGAGTGGCCGTCTGAATCGAAATTGATTGCCGTTCTTGAAAAGCTGCCCGTTGTTGGGAAAGCCTGGAAAAATGAGCCCCCGATATTGGCGGCCCCGAGTGCTACCAGCTCCTGGTTTGCGTCGATTTTATAATTTTTTGCTTTATGCTGCACTGCTTTGGCTACAGCAATAGCTTCCATATAGCCAACGAGTGCAATTGCCAGCGCCATGGGCAGCAGTGCCGTGATTACAGACCATTCGAGTACCGGAATTTCAAAAGCGGGTATTCCGCTCGTGATCTCCCCCACTATTGCAACTCCCCGATTATCCAGCCCGGTAAGGTAGATGAGAATGATGCCTGCGGCTACTGCAGCTACAGGGCCCGGCAGTGCCGGTATTTTCTTTTTAAACAGAACAATCAGAATAATCGAAGCCACGCCTACGACGAGCGTCAGAATATTGACGCTGCTGATCTGCGTGGCGATTCCAAATAAAATTTCGTGAAGCCCGCCGGAAACGGAATCAATACCCAGCAGGTGATGCATCTGGCTCAGGCCAATAATAATTGCCGCTGCTGAAATAAAGCCTGACAGCACCGGGTGTGAGAGCAGGTTTACCAGAAAACCCATTCGCAGCAAACCGAACAAGAGCTGCATTACGCCAACCATAAGCGCCAGAAGAATACTCATTGCAATGTACTCTTCGGGAGTATCGGCCAGCGGAGATATCGCTGCGGCTACGAGGAGCGCCACAAGAGCTACCGGACCCACCGACAGGTGGCGGGATGTGCCCATAAAGGCATAAATAACGAGGGGTACAAGTGCAGCGTAAAGTCCGTATTCGGGAGGAAGTCCCGCGATGAGAGCGTAGGCCATTCCTTGCGGAATCAGCATAATGCCAACGGTTATACCCGCTGCAAGATCTCCCCTGAATGCTTCTCTGTTGTACTTCTTAAGGTATTCAAGAAGGGGAAAGGCTCTGTTGATATATGTAGTAACCGGTTTCATATCTGTAAAAAAAAGCCGGCAGCGTAATTGCTGCCGGCCCATTTTATTTCTGATCTTTTATGCCTTGAGCAGTTGTTTGCTCATATAGTTCTCGAAGTTGTCGTCAATCAGGGCAACATTAAAGCCCTTTCGCTTCAGGAATGCTGAGGCAACAGCCGACCGACCACCTGTCATGCAGTGGAGGTACAGCTTCTTGCCTGCAGGAATCTTATCAACGTTTGGCAGCAGACGTGTATGCGCGAAGTTAACCGCACCGTCAACATGAGAAGCCTCATATTCAGACGCCTTTCTTACGTCCACGACAAGCTCTTCGCTTCCATGATTCTCTACATCTTCGAAGCTTACAACTTCAAGTTTTTCTATTTCTCCGCCCTGATCCTTATACATCAGTATATCTCTCGGGGTTACGTAGCCCGCAATATTATCGAGGCCTATTCTGTAGAGATCAAGCACCGCTTCTTTTAACTGATGTTCGTTTACAACCAGGTAGATCTGATCATCTTCAGTAATGTATGAACCGGCTACAGTATTGAACTGCTTGTTCAGCGGTGAAAGCAGTGAACCGGGAATATGGCCTGCTGCGTACTCCTCTTTCTCACGGGTATCGAGCACAAGGCCCTCTCTCTTTTCCACGAGGCTTCTGAGCTCATTCAGAGTGAGTCGCTTTGGCTGCGGCAGGCCGCCAATCAGCGCCGGTCCTATTTTGTTGTCGCGCTTCATGCGTGCAAAATAGAGGGGCGGCTCGGGTTGTCCTTCAAGGATAAACTTTACGAAACTGTCTTCAGAGGTAGCTGATTTGAGTGAATTATTATATCTCAGCTCATAACCGACCGTTGTTTCCGGAATAGCACCCAATGCTTTTCCGCATGCGCTTCCGGCGCCGTGACCGGGCCATACCTGCATATATTCAGGAAGTTTTTTGAACTGCTCTACCGTACCGAAAAGGGTTCGTGCAGAAGGCTCCATTACGTTCTCCTGGCCTGCGGCAGATTCCAGCAGATCGGGACGGCCAACATCGCCCACAAATACAAAGTCGCCTGTTGCAACTCCCATAGGTTCGTTTGCCGCGGCACCGTCTGTAATAAAGAAGCTTAAATGCTCAGGTGTGTGGCCGGGTGTATGCCATGCTTTAATGGTGATATTACCGATTTTGAACTCATCGCCATCTTTCATGAACTCATAGTTGTAGTCACTGCCTTTCAACCACTCATACTTCCAGTCTTTATCCCCTTCATCAGAAGCGTAAACCTTTACACCTCTTTCGGCGAACTCCCTTAAACCGGAGATATAGTCGGCATGGATATGAGTATCTGCGGCGGCTACAATCGTTAAGTTTTGCTTTGCTGCATGATCGATATACTGTTCGATATCTCTCATCGGGTCTATAACTACTGCCGTTCCGTTGGCCTGGCAGCCGACGAGGTATGCGTATTGTGCTAGTTTTTCGTCAAAGAATTGTTTGAAATACATATGTTTATTCCTGTTTGTTTTTTGTTTGTTGATGTTCTTTTAATAGTCCCCCCGTCAGCTGACGGGGGAGATGAGTAATCGCGTCCAGCGATTGCTCTGGGGGGATGTTGCCGGAGCGTTGATATAACTCAAATCTCTTTACACACCCCTAAATCCCCTCTCCAGAGGGGACTTTTCTTGCCAGCTTTAAAACTCTAATGCGGCAACTTATCCCTTAACACTCCATAGGTGTACGTACCTGCCAGAGCGGCTAAAATTGGGATGACCATAATTGTCAAGCCGCTTCCGAGCAGTGCAAACATCGGTCCCGGACACGCTCCCAAAAGAGCCCAGCCAAGGCCAAAGATCGCCCCACCCACAATGTATCTTGTAACCTGTGATGGATCTTTTGGCGGAATGGTTATCGGATTTCCTGCCGCATCCTTCATGTTCTTTCTTTTAATGATCTGAACTGAAATGATTCCGACGATCACGGCAAGGCCGATAATTCCATACATGTGGATATCCTGGAACCGGAACATCTCCTGAATTCTGAACCAGGACACCACTTCTGATTTAACCAGTACAAAACCGAAGCCGGTACCGATAAGTAAGTATTTTAAATATTCTGAAAATTTCATGCTTGTATTATTTTTAGAGAACCTGTCAGCACCAACCGGATCTGACAGCGTTCAGTTTTCGACTCACCCCTGTCCCCTCTCTGCAAGCAAAGAGGGGGACTCATTATTTAAGTGGTGAGTTTGATAATTTAAATTTCGTTTTCATAGGTCACTTCTTAAAGTCGACGCTGACAGGACCTATGGACGCTGTCAGGTCTTGTATTAACCCAATATGATTGGGTATATGAAGAATGTCATGATCAGGCCTCCGATAAAGAAGCCGATTACGGCTATTAATGAAGCAAGCTGAAGGTCTGACAGACCGGATATTGCGTGGCCTGA
>REDT01000312.1 GCA_007693295.1 Balneolaceae bacterium | reverse complement strand
TCCCCCCAGTTTGAACGCTGATCGCGTTCAAACATCCCCCCTTCGAAGGGGGACTAAAAAACAACCAAATTTCAAACGTATTTAGAATTAAAAAGACCAAAATGAAAAATCAAACCACATACAAAAAAGTAGCTTCTCACGAAGCCGAAAAAGGATCTTTTAACACCTGTCTTCTCCTCTATTCGGGCGGACTCGATACCAGCATGATGCTGAAATGGATCCGGGAAGAATACGAATGCGACGTCATTGCATTGACAGTGAACATTGGCCAGACTGCCGATAACCTTGATGCCATCAAGCAGAAAGCATTGATGCTCGGGGCGAAGGATGCCATCGTCTATGATGCGAAGGATGAGTTTGCCGAACTCTGCACCGAAGCCGTAAAAGCCAACGCCGATTACCAGGGCGGCTATGCACTGGGTTGTCCGCTGGGCAGGGTGATGATCTCACAGCTGGCCGTTCAGTTTGCCGCAGAATTTGGCTGCGAGGTAATAGCTCATGGCTGCACCGGAAAAGGGAACGACCAGGTTCGGTTCGAAAGCTATATCACTACGCTGAATCCTGAGCTGAAAATTATAGCCCCTGTAAGGGAGTGGAGCATGGGCAGAGATGAACAGATTGCCTACGCTATCCAGAATGGAATACCTGTAGAGCAGACTCAAAAAAACCCCTACTCGTACGATGAGAATATGTGGGCCAATACAGGCGAGGGTGGTGAAATCGAAAACCCGGAGCTGATCCCTCCATTGGAGAATATTCTAAAATGGGCCAATACCCCGCAACAGGCACCCGACGACGAGGAGCTTGTGAAGATCGGCTTTGAACAAGGCGAGCCGGTTTCGCTGAACGGAATCAACTACGACAAAAAAGACCTCATTCTGCTCCTGAACGAGATTGGAGGAAAGCATGCTGTAGGTGTGTTCCACCTGATTGAAGACAGAATAGTAGGCCTGAAAGTGAGAGGGGTTTATGAAAACCCTGCGGCTACGGTTCTGATTCAGGCCCACAAAAACCTGGAGCAGCTGGTATCCACACGTGAGGAGAACGAGCTGAAGGGGTTCATGGATCAAAAGTGGGCCTATCTGATTTATGGCGCCAAGTATTTTGAGCCGGTAATGGACAACATCCGGGCCTATATCAACGAACAGAATAAAAAGGTAACCGGTGAGGTAACCCTGAAATTGTATAAAGGGAATTGTGATGTGGTTGCACTCTCATCACCCTACTCGCTGTTTGATGAAAACCTTGCTACATTCAACAAATCAGCCGCCTTCAACCAGAACGCGTCGGCCGGATTCATCGAGCTGTGGAATCTGCCACAAAAAACGGCGTATCAGCTGAAAAAGGAGGTCGTAAAAAGCACCGCAGGCAGTTTGCCCTAAGTACTGCGGATAGCTTGTCCAAAGTACCGCGGGCAGCTTGCCCGCTTAGTGTGAGTTTGTCATAATCTTAGAATTTGGCAATGAAGAAGTGAGGCTGTCCAAAAAGATGCATTTGATTTATGGATGCCTTAATAATTTAAGTTTACTTCGTGGACCTTCGATCCGCCGGCTGGCGGAACGAAGCAACACGAAGAATTTCTACTTCATCTATTTAAAATAAACTAAATAATTTAAGTTGGCCTGTAGGCAGATATACTTTTTGGACAGCCTCAGATTCTAATTCTTTACTAAAATCAATTAATTAAACACAATCCCATGTCCAAACTCTGGCAAAAATCCACAACCGACACCCGGTCTGAAATCGCTAAAAAAGTGGAAGCCTTTACGGTGGGGTTAGACTATGAGCTGGATCAGGTACTGGTTCCGTATGATCTGAAAGCATCCAAAGTTCATGCACAGGCTTTGAACAGGGCAGGTATATTATCGGATGATGAGCTGGAGAAACTGACCGGCGCTCTATCGGAGGTATTGGAAACATGGGAGAAGGGTGAGTTCACAATCAAGGTTCAGGATGAGGACATGCATACGGCCATCGAGAACGTTTTGATTGACAAGCTCGGAGACCTTGGGAAAAAAATCCATGCCGCACGATCGAGAAATGACCAGGTTTTGACCGCTGTCAGGCTTTATGAGAAGGAGTCTCTTGATGAGGTTTTACATGAAGTAAAAGCATGTGCAAAGCTTTTGATAGAAATGGGAGAAAAGTACGAGAAGGTTCCCATGCCCGGCTTTACCCATACCCGAAAAGCGATGCTCAGCAGCGTGGGATTGTGGGCCGGTGGATTTGCAGAGATGCTGATCATGCAGATGGAAGCATCAGCTGGAGTATTGAGCCTGGTAAACCGGTCACCACTCGGAACAGCCGCCGGCTTTGGCACAACTTTCGATATTGATCGTGAATTTGAGGCGAAAGAGCTCGGTTTTAGCGGGCCAATCATCTGCTCAACAACGGCTCAGCTGTCTCGCGGATGGGTAGAGCTGCAGGTAGTACAGTTTCTGTCGGGAATCACGGCAGTTTTGAACCGTTTGGCATCGGATGTGATTCAGTTCAGCAGTGAAGCTCAGCCATGGTTTGATCTGGATGAGGTGGTCTGTACCGGTTCATCCATTATGCCCCAGAAAAAAAATCCGGACCTTGCAGAGTTGATCCGTGCAGGACATTCTGAAGTGGTTGGCTCTGCGTCTGCTTTGCAGATGCTGACTGCTAATTTAGGCAGCGGATATCACAGAGACCTGCAGCTGTCGAAAGAGCCGGTTATAAAATCGATCAACAAAACAGTGCTGTTGCTGGAAGTGACTCAGATTTTGATCAATGCAATGACTCCAAATGAAATAAACCTGAAGGCTGCCTGCACATCTGAGTTATTTGCAGCCGAAGCGGCAAATCAACTGGTTAAAGAGGGAATGTCATTTCGTGATGCCTATCGCAAGGTGGCAGAACAACCGGAGCTTACAAATTCACTTACAGCGGAAAGGATGCTAAAGAGCTATTCTCATTTGGGTGCGCCGGGAAATTCCGGATTGGCCATCCTGAAAAAACGGATGTGAGCTATCAAAAAATCAGGAGTTTATATATGATTTAAGATGAAATCATTTAAATGAGGTGTAAGGATGGATTTCAAAACAGGGCTCGTGATATATTTCTAAAAAATTTTAAAAGCGCTTTCAGTGCCATATTGCAATTGATTTTGTTTGAAAATAATGCTATTAGTAGTGATGCAGATAAGTATGACGGATAGGATGGGCTTTTCTTTATAAACAAAAATAGAATCGATCGGTAATGGCTAAGCTCTGCACACCTATCTAATCTAAAACATAAATCGTAACCAAAAATCAGATTATGAGATCTAGACTGATACAAACATTAAAACTATGCGCTCTTATAATGGTGGTTCTTCCATTATTTGCAGCAGAAGCATTTGCACAGGTAACTGTTAGCGGAACAGTTACTGACGCCGCCACCGGGCAACCTCTGCCGGGCGTAAACGTAGTATTGACTGAAGTTGAACGTGGAGCAAACACGAACATCGACGGTGAATTTCAGATCAATAATGTAGCGGCCGGAAATTATACATTGGTTGCAACTTTCATTGGATTCGTGGATTACCGGACCCGGGTGAATGTTGGAAATACAGATGTGACCCTTGAGTTTTCAATGTCGGAAGATGTAGTTGGCCTTGATGAACTTATTGTAGTCGGTTACGGTACTCAATCCCGGATTGATGTAACCGGATCTATTTCAAGTATTACGGCAGAGACATTTGAGAATCTTCCTGTAAACAGCATAGAATCTGCTATACAGGGACGAGCATCCGGTGTTTATGTAAGTGGACTCTCCGGTAAGCTTGGGCAGGGAATTACAATGAGAATTCGGGGTTCATCTTCTGTAACTGCTGATAACCAGCCCCTTTATGTTATTGATGGAATTCCGGTTACAACCGTTAGTCTTTCCGGTAACGCGGCTCCAACAAATCCGCTGGCCGATCTGAACTTTAATGATGTAGAGTCTATTGATATTCTGAAGGATGCGTCTGCAGCTGCCATCTATGGCGCACAGGCATCAAATGGTGTCGTGTTGATTACCACCAAAAGAGGCCGTCAGGGACCAACACAGGTAAATTACTCATTCCAGGCAGGTTTCAGCCAGCCAACAGGAAAACGTGACTGGTTAAACACGGAAGAGTATATAGAGCTCTTCAGAGAGGCAGCAGCCAACACCTCCGAAATTTTAAATGATCCATTCTGGATTGGGTTTGTGGAAGGCCGTATGCAAGGGTATTCAGCCGGACGATTTGATGGAACAAACTGGGTTGACGGACAGGTAATCGACACAGACTGGCAGGAACTTGCTTTTCAGGATGCGCCTTTTGCCGAGCATGAGTTATCTCTCAGAGGCGGTACAGAGGCCACCCGTTTTTATGTGAGCGGTTCCTATTCTGACCAGGAGGGTATACTCATTAACGATACATTCCAAAGAATCAGCGGACGTGTGAATGTTGATCATAGGGTTAGTGACCTTCTCTCGGTTGGAGTTAATATGAATATTGGGCGGACCATTAATGACAGGTTATCAACCGATAATGCATTTGCAACACCGATGCAGCTGATTGCTCAGCCACCGCTCACCCCACCGTTTGATCCTCGTACATGTGAGCCGGGTGCCGGTACTTCATTCACAAATGCCTTTACCGATAATTGTACATTGAGCGGGAACTACACGCTCTATTACAACGGACTTCTGCACCGCGACCATGCAAATTTCAGAACTACGATTTTTCGGAACTTTGGAAATGCTTTCGTAAATCTTAATCTCAGAGACGACCTGTTTGTAAGAACAGAGTTGGGAATTGATATCCTGACACAGAATGAGGATGAGTATTATGGCTCTCTCACTCAACGTGGCGTTGGCGGCAATGATGGTCAGGGATTTGGAATCAGCAGATATGTTCAGGTACTTAACTCTACGTTCAACTCATTCCTGACCTACGCTCCAAGCATAGATGAAAACCAGGACATTGAAGTGACAGTCGGTATGAGTTACCAGCAATCGAACACCACAACTTCTTTCCTGGCCGGTAAGGATTTTCCAAGCGATAGCTTTAGAAGGCTTGCCAGTGCAGCTGAAATTACCTCCGGAAGTTCAACCGGAACAGAGTTTCATACTTTGTCCTACTTCACACGTGCCAACTACAAACTCCTCGACAGGTATCTTGTAAGCCTTAGTGGACGAGTGGATGGATCTTCAAGATTTGGAGCGGATAACAGATATGGGTTTTTCCCTGCAGGTTCTGTTGGATGGATATTAACTGAGGAAGATTTCCTGAGAAATAACAACTACGTTACATTCCTGAAACTGCGTGCCAGTTACGGATTAACCGGAAATTCCGCGATCTCAAACTTTGCGTCGCGCGGTCTTTTTGGAGGAACATCCTACAATCAGACTCCGGGTTTAGCACCAACTCAACCGCCTAATGCCGATCTGAAATGGGAGCAGACCGCCCAGTTCGATATTGGAGTCGACTTTAGAATACTGGACGACAGAATTACCGGTGAGATTGACTATTATATAAAAAACACCAAGGATCTTCTGCTAAACGTAAACGTACCCGCATCTTCAGGCTATAGTTCTACCCTGCGCAATGTGGGTGAACTTGAAAACAAAGGGTTTGAATTCTCTCTTACCACATTCAACCTGGTTGGAAGCTTTAACTGGTCTTCAACCTTCAACTTCTCCCGAAACAGAAATGAGTTGACCAATCTTGACGGTCAAATTATTGAAGGGTCTTTTGTTAGCCGTGCACAGGAAGGTTCGCCAATTGGTGTATTTTTCGAGCGTGAGTATGCAGGTGTAAACCCGGATAACGGTGATGCACTCTACTACCTGAACCGTGAGGCCACAGAAGCTGAACTTAGCAGCGGTGCTGTGTTTGACAAAGATGGCAGGCTGGTTACAGCAAGCTACGGTAGTGCCGAGCGTGTAGTTATCGGTGATCCGAATCCTGACTTCATTGGAGGCTTAAGCAATACGTTTGCGTGGAGAGGCTTTGACCTTGATGTACTTTTCCAGTTTGTTTATGGAAACGACATCTACATGTCAAGTGGCCGTTTTACAACTGCCAATGGCGATTGGTTCGACAACCAAACCAGGGATCAGCTTGACCGCTGGCAACAGCCGGGCGATGTTACTGATGTTCCACAAGCACGGCTTCTGTTAGGTAACGGAGCAGGAAACTCGTCACGATATGTTTCTGACGGGTCTTACCTCAGGCTGAAAGCACTGACATTCGGTTACACATTGCCGGTTAGTATTACAGACAGAATCGGCATCAGATCTGCACGAGTATTTGCAAAAGGAACCAACCTGCTAACTTTCACAAATTATGAAGGATGGGATCCTGAGGTAAATGCTGACTTTACTGCCGGTAATATCAACCAGGGTATTGAATTCTATTCAGCACCGCACCCCAGAACAATTACATTTGGTTTCAGACTGGGCCTGTAAATCGCAATTAAGTAAAACTTTTGACCTAACAACTATTAAGTATGAAAACTTATCAATTATTTTTCTTAGCAGCTGTGATCAGCATTGCGATTGTCATAAAAGGATGTGATAGTCTGCTTGATGCTGAACCGCAGCAAAGTATTAGTGAAGATGTCGCTTTGGGTACATCCCAGAACGTACAGAACGCCCTCATAGGTGGTTATGCACTCATGGCGGGCGGTACTCAATTCGGAGGCCAGTGGCACTATTTACCGGAGCTGCTTGCCAACGACAATGAGATCTCCTGGTCGGGTACATTTTTCCCGCAGCGGGATATATGGCTGAAACAGCAGTTGCCTAATAATGGTGTAGTCACAAACACCTGGTCGAATGCTTTTAACACGATTAACCGTGTTAACAATGTTCTCTCTGCGCTTGATGTGGTGGATGAGAGCATCCGGGCAAGAGTGGAAGGGGAGGCCAAATTTATTCGTGGCACCGTCTATTTATATCTTGTAAATATGTATGGAAAAACATGGAATGACGGTGATAACAGCTCGAACCTTGCTGTTCCGCTTATCACGACCCCAACACAGGGTGGTATTGGTGAAGATGCAAATCAGCCCCGGGCTACAGTAGCTGCTGTTTATGCTCAGTTGATGCAGGATCTCACAGATGCGAAAAACCTGTTGCCGGAAACCAATGGTGTATTTGCCAATACTTACGCGGCAAGCGCCATCTTGAGCCGGGCTCATCTGATCAGGCAGGAATACGCCTCAGCACGCGACGAAGCACACCGTGTGATTAACTCAGGGCGTTATTCAATGACTCCAACATACGCCGATGCATTTAATAATGAGGCAAACAGCCCGGAAGATGTTTTTGCTATTCAGATCACATCTCAGGATGGATCCAATAACATGAACCTTTTCTTTGCATCTACCGGATTTGGGGGCAGGGGTGATATCGACATCGAAGATCCTCACCTGGCCTTATACGAAGCCGGTGATGAGCGCCT
>REDT01000309.1 GCA_007693295.1 Balneolaceae bacterium | reverse complement strand
CTCACTACCCGACACTCACAACTACTCCTCCCCATACATCGAGTCAATCTCCTCCTTAAACTTCTCCAGCACAACCGGTCTTTTCACTTTCATCGTGGGGGTAAGATCACCGCTATCGATTGAAAGTGGCTCTTCGAGCAGAATGAATTTTTTCACTGATTCCCAGGGAGCGAGCGTTTTATTTGCCTTGTCTACTTCTTCCTGTATGAGTGAACGGATTTTTTCATCCTTAGAGTAAGGTTTGGACGGTTCATAGCCGTCACGTTTCAATCTCTTTTTTATATTATCGTAAGCCGGAACGATCAGCGCAGAACAGAACTTTCTCTGGTAACCGATCACCACAACCTGCTCGATAAATCCGGAACCGGAGATTTGATTCTCCACATTTTGCGGTGCCACATATTTGCCGGTCGAAAGTTTAAACATCGATTTTTTCCGATCGGTAATAAACAGAAAACCATCTTCATCAAGTTTTCCGATGTCACCGGTTTTAAACCAGCCATCATCAGTAAACACCTCTTTTGTCTGCTCTTCCTCCTTGTAGTAACCAGTCATCACATTAGGGCCCCGGGTCAGAATCTCACCGTCTTCGGCAATCTTAACTTCCACACCACGAATCGCTTTACCGGAACTGCCAATTCGCATTTCTCCCGTGGTTTGAACAGTAATTACGGGTGATGTTTCCGTTAAACCATAGCCTTGCGCACAGACAAATCCAATGGCGTTCATAAACTTAAATATTTCCGGCGATAGTGCAGCTCCACCACTTACCATTCCACTAAGATTTCCACCAAACAATTCGCGAATTTTACTATAGATCAGCTTATCGGCAATTTTGTGTTTAATCGCAGCCAAACCGGAAGGCGGGTTTTCCGGATCGTAATTTTCCGTCATATAGATCGCCCAGTAGTAAAGATTTTTTTTCGCTCCCGACAGTTCCTGCCCCTTTACCTTAACACCGGTGTGAATTTTTTCAAGAAGCCTTGGCACGGTAGCCATAAAAAACGGCTGCACATATCCCAAATCGTCCCGAATCTCTTCAACCGCTTCAATGTAGTATAACCGGCAGCCCATACTCATGTACATATACTCAATCATTCTCTCAAATACATGCGAAAGCGGCAGGTAAGAGAGCACATTCTGCCCGTAGAACTCTTTTATATCAAAAGGAAGTTTTTCCAGTGATGCCACAACATTTGAAGCGATATTGTTATGCGTTAACATCACGCCTTTTGGAAGTCCGGTAGTACCTGAAGTGTAGATCAATGTAGCAAGATCATCCGGTTTGATATCATTTTTAAGTGAATTAAAAAGCTCCGGTTTCTCATTGTTTATCTTTTTACCGGCTTCGATTACATCATCAAATGGCTTTAGTTTTTTATGTTTAGAACCATGTATGGTAATAACCGCCTTTACATTCTTGACGCTTTTTATGAGTGGCTTGGTTTCTGCAAACATCTCATCGTTAGAGACAATATGAACCACAGAATCGGAGTTCTCCAAAATGTATTTAATCTGATCGCCCGGCTGTGTGCTGTAGATCGGAACATTTACTGCACCGATCGAGAGTATGGCCAGGTCGCACATCACCCATTCCGTTGAGTTTTCCGAGTGGATCGCAACTTTATCCCCCGGCCTCACTCCAAGATCATAAAGTCCTAAAGCCAGGTTTTTCACCTTGCTTTTATATGTTTCTACATCTGTGGGAACCCACTTTCCATCCCGTTTTGTAGATGCAAAAATACCTTCAGGGTAGTTATCCAGGCCCTTGTAGATTAATTCAGGTAGCGTCAGTTTTGATTCACTCATGAGCGTAAAAAGCGGTTTTTTAGCATTCAGGGTTAGGTTAACACTGTTACCCTATTAATTTACACTTTGCGCGGACTTTTAAAAATTTGTTATAAAAAAAGTTCTACTTTTTAATAATCTACTGCATGCAGATTAAAACCACCATAAATACCTTCAAATAACTAACCCGTATAACCACCAAAAAATGCACATCGAAGAAGAGATCAGGCCAAAAATAGAAAAGATGTTCTCATTAAAACAGAAAACAATGGGCAGCGCTCTTGGTATAGAGTACCTTCACATCAGCCGGACCGAGATGAGAGCTGCAATGCCGGTAAGTGAAAACACGATTCAGCCTTTCGGTATACTTCACGGTGGTGCATCGGTAGCCCTGGCCGAAACCCTGGCCTCTATCGGCGCCTGGCTTAATCTGGAAGACGACTCAAAATCTGCAGTAGGATTAGAGATCAATGCCAATCACATCAGGTCGGTGAAACTGGGTAAAAAGGTGATTGGAATTGCAAAGCCCATTCACAGGGGAGCACAAACGCAGGTATGGGAAACCAGAATTGAAACCGAAACCGGCAAATTGGTTGCGGTATCGAGGTGTACACTTGCCGTGATCAATAAAAAGCCATGAAACCGAAACTATTCAAAGATAGCCAGCATCAGCTTCCGTTTTGCCACGGGCAGAATGGTCTGTTGAAATGAGAACTCAAGGTCGGTATTAAAAGCGAATGTAGCGGGATTTGGCAGTTCCTTTTCGTCACGAATCAAATCAAGCTTGATGGACCCCGGTGATAATTGAGCCCTGTTTTGAGCCAGGGCTTTTAGAAAACGGGTTTTAAGAGAGCGGTACTGGTCTTCAGAACTTTGAAAAATGGAGAGCTCAAACCGGAAAAGGTTTAACTTTCGGTTCACATTATCAGGCACAAAGAAGTATCCCTCTTCTCTGTAATTGGGTAGTATACCTACATGCTCTATGCTCAGGCTATTCTCTACAAATTCATGGATGGCTGCTCCCTCTTGGATTACTGCCTCAATTTTTGGAAGCGCCCACGAGATCAGCTCTTCAACGGCAACCAGGTCCGTACCATCTACGAATACCACCTCATGCTCGATGGTTTGGTTCACCCAGTCGATCTTTCGGATCCTCTTTGGGAATTTGCTTCTGAGATCCTCAAGCCTGTCAGTTATCTCCTTTAACGTACGGCGAAGTTCAATGAGCCCGCTCAGGTGCGGATAAATCTTATAGTACTGAAATTGAGCACTGATTTTTTTTAGCTCAGCCAGGATGATATACTCTCTTTTTTCAAGATCATCCTGAACTCTTGTAAAGAGATTAAGAGAAAGCCCGGATTCTTCAATCATAGATTGCCTCCTGCCATTTTGATGATATTATTCCTTACTGCCTAACAACGCTATTCTAAAAGCTGAAGTATGTTAAGCAAGATGTATTAAAATACATTGGTTGATAAATTTCAACAGATCACAGCGAATTAATTTAAAGAATCTGAAATTCCTTAAGTGTTACAAATTATCTTCTTTACTTTTAACGTTCACTATAACAACCTCATAAATCGCTTCAATGAGTGACTTACGGATTAGCAGGCTATACAGGTTTCCAACTATTCAAAATCCCTTCACTCTCCTTTGAACTGAATTCCATATATTACCGTTATAGGTATAGACAGTAATATAAGCCGACACCCCAAAAAAGCGCTTTTATGGATACTCAGAAACAATTGGACGAATTTCAGCAACGTATAGATAATGGTGAAAAAATAGAGCCAAAAGATTGGATGCCTGAACGTTATCGAAAACAGCTGATCAGAATAATGAGCCAGCATGCTCACTCTGAAATTGTAGGAATGCTGCCGGAAAGTAATTGGATAACCCGTGCTCCATCTCTAAAACGAAAAATGGTTCTCCTGGCTAAGGTACAGGATGAAGCCGGCCACGGTCTCTACCTCTACAGCGGAACGGAAACACTTGGGGTTGAACGACGTGAACTCGTCGAAGACTATATCTATGGAAATGCCAAGTATTCAAGCATCTTCAACTATCCTACCCTCACTTATGCAGACATTTGCGTAATTGGCTGGCTGGTTGACGGAGCGGCTATCGTAAATCAAACCATGCTGGCAAAGTCCTCATATGGCCCCTATGCCCGGGCAAACATAAGAATTTGTAAAGAGGAGAGTTTCCATAAAAAACAGGGGTATGAAATGCTTGCTAAAATGACAAGCGGCACGCCCGAACAAAAACGCATGGCCCAGGATGCCGTGAATCGCTGGTGGTGGCCTACCCTGATGATGTTCGGCCCGCACGACACCGATTCACCCAACAGCGCTGAGCTGATTAAATGGGGCGTAAAGACCAAAACCAACGACGAACTGCGGCAAAGCTTTGTGGATCGTATGGTGATGGAGGCCGAAGCCATTGACGTGACCCTTCCCGATCCCGACATGAAATACAACGAAAAAACCGGACACTGGGAGTTTGGAGAAATACCGTGGGATGAGTTCTGGAGTGTTGTAAAAGGAGACGGCCCGATGAACCGCGAGCGTATAAAAGCCCGCCGAAAAGCCTACGAAGAGGGCGAATGGGTGCGGGAAGCGGCAATGCAGTATGCACGAAAGAAGAAATTGAAAGAAGGTAAAGCTTCGTAGATGAGCAGATCTCTTTAAAAACTGAAACCCTATTCATCCGTCAGTCCGATAAGAATCATTCTGACGAAATTCATAATTATTTTCATGAGCGACGATACAAAAAATACCGAGTGGCCCCTTTGGGAAGTATTTTATCAGCCTAAAGACGGCAAACCATTTGAACACGCCGGAAGCGTACACGCTCCCGATGCCGAAATGGCCCTGCAAAATGCACGCGATACCTATGCACGACGAAACGAAGGGATTGCATTATGGATCGTACCGTCCGATCAGATTATAGCCTCTACACCTGAGGACGTTGGACCATTTTTTGACCCCGCAAACGACAAACCCTACCGGCACCCTCAATTTTACAGCGTCCCACGGGCAGTAAAGAAAAGAAAATGAAAAGTAGTGAGTAGAAAGTATCAAGTATTGAGATTATCAATACTCGATACTCAATACTCGATACTCAATACTTGATACTAAAACCATGAGTACATTCGATACCATACCGCAAACAAGGAAAGAAGCTCTTATAGAAATTTTGCTTCGGCTGGGTGATGACCGGCTGATCCACGGACACCGTCTTTCGGAATGGGCGGGTCATGGCCCTGAATTGGAGGAAGATCTGGCTCTGGCCAATGTGGCCCTCGACATGATTGGCCACGCATCTTCTCTCTATGCTTATGCAGCCGAACTGGACGGTAAAGAAGATGAAGACTACTACGCCTATTTCAGGGATGATATCGATTTTAAAAATATTGCCATGGTGGAGCTGCCTCGCGGCGATTTTGCATTTACAATGGCCCGTCAGTTTCTGTTCAGTGCCTTCAGTTATTTCCTCTACGACAAACTGATAAAAACCGTTGATGATGAACAATTTAACGGAATGCTTCAAAAGCATTTCAAAGAGATCAAGTACCACCTTCGCCACAGCCGTGAGTGGGTATTTCGCCTGGGCGACGGAACCGATGAGAGCCACAAACGAACCCAGGATGCCTTTGATGAGATATGGATGTATACCGGCGAGATGTTCGACATGGACGAAGCTGACAAAGCTGCCATTAAACACAATTTATTCGTTGACGTCACGTCATTCAAAGATGAATGGAAAAATCTGGTAAATGAGACTTTAGAGGAAGCTACCTTATCAGTACCTGATTATGATCAATATATGTTTTCAGGTTCACGGCAAGGCCGGCACACGGAGCATCTCGGGCCGCTTTTGGCACAAATGCAGTTTTTGAGAAGATCGCATCCTGATGCGGAATGGAAGTAGTAGATATGAGTCCTGCGGCTGACAGGTTGCTTCCGACAATTCATGCTTGACTTAACACTAAAAAGAATGGAAGTAAAGCCACACATATCGAAATCTGAAATCTGGTCGTACCTCGAAGAGGTGATCGACCCGGAAATACCTGTACTGAACGTAGTGGAGATGGGTATTGTGCGGGATGTGGAGTATGAAGGAGAGCAGCTAATTGTCAAAATCACCCCTACCTACTCCGGATGTCCGGCCATGAATGCCATCGAGATGGAGATTCACAAAAAACTCCGTGAAAAAGGGATTGAGTCCTTCAAGGTACTCACCGATTTTAAGGAGAGCTGGACAACCGACTGGATGACCGACCACGCCAAAAAGAAATTAAAGGATTACGGAATTGCTCCGCCTGAGAAAACTGAAGAGAGCGGAGACTTCCTTTCCTCATTGAAAAGTTCTCAAAAAATAGTACCTTGCCCCTACTGTGATGCAATGGATACGGTACTCCAGAGCGAATTTGGATCCACAGCGTGTAAATCGCAGTACTACTGCAATGAATGTGAGCAGCCCTTTGAACACTTTAAATGCATTTGAGAGATGAAAGCTTTCACGCTCTTTATGGCGTTTTTCATTTTAACCACAGCCGGGTCCGCTTTTGCGCAATTTCGGAATTTAAATTCGGATCAAATTGATGATAAAGAGAAAACTACAGTTCTTCGTCTTACTCCGGAAATGTTTTCAGACCAGATCTCAATTCCTGATTTCACCCCGGATACACAAGAACCTTTTCAGTTTCTGGAGACAAAAATATCACACAATCTGATTTATCTAGGAGCTAGCATACTCTGGAATAAACTGGATCTTGATCCCGGATCATCTTCTTTCTCAGCCTACCCAAGAACGGTAACCGAATATAACAATGCCGTTCGAAGGCAGATATTTGATGCCGAGCCGACAAGCCAACAGCGCAGATCCGCGATATTCTTTCGGAACAACTGAGCACATCTTTTTTGATTTTAGAGGTATATCTCAATACTCAATACTTGATACTTGAAGCTTAATACTTAATACTCAATCTACCTGAACATGTCCCTTATCCTAACTTCACTCGAAAACAGCATACTCACCATTACCCTAAACCGGCCTGAGAAGTATAACAGTTTCACAGAGCCTATGGCGCTGGAATTTCAGAAAGCTCTCAGTGACGCTGAACCGGATGAGATACGGTCTGTGTTAATCAACGCCAACGGCAAAGCTTTTTGCGCCGGACAGGACCTGTCTGAAGTTGTGGAACGTGCAAAGGACGACAATTATGAACTGGCCGACACTGTACGAACCATATATAATCCTGTGATCCGGGCCATTCGAAAACTGAGTAAACCGGTTGTTTGCGCCGTACAGGGAACCGCCGCCGGCGCGGGTGCCAACATTGCGTTTGCCTGCGACATTGTGCTTGCATCAGATGAAGCGGTATTTGTACAGGCCTTCAGCAAAATCGGGTTAATTCCCGATAGCGGGGGTACGTTTTTTCTGCCACGGTTAGTAGGCATGGCAAGAACCAACGCGATGTATCTGCTCGATGAAAAAATTACCGCTGATAAAGCCGTAGAGATAGGGTTGATCTACAAAGCTGTTCCACACGAAGAACTTTCAGACGAGGCGAAATCCTTAGCAAAAAAACTCGCCACTATGCCTACCAAAGGATTTGGCCTCTACAAGAAGGCTCTCAACCAAACGTTTGAAAACGACCTCGAACAGCA
>REDT01000310.1 GCA_007693295.1 Balneolaceae bacterium | reverse complement strand
TATGTTAATGCCTGTTCCAGATCTGCGATGATATCCTCAACAGATTCAATTCCTACCGAGATGCGCACAAGGCCGTCAGTAATTCCGGCTTTCTGCCGAATTTCGGGCAATACCACAGAGTGGGTCATCGATGCCGGATGCTGGATCAGGGAATCTATAGTTCCCAGGCTCACAGCAAGCGTGCAGAGCTCAACCCGGTTCATCATGCGGATGCCGGCTTCCATGCCGCCCTTGAGCTCAAAGGCAATCATGCCGCCAAAACCATTTATCATCATTCTTTTTATAATTTCGGTATCTGGATGGCCCGCCAGACCGGGGTACCAGATTTTTTCAACAGCCGGGTGAAATTGAAGAAAATCAGCAACAGCTCCTGCATTTTCATTGTGCTGCTTCATTCGGAGCGGAAAAGTTTTCAGCCCCATCATAGTCAGCCATGCGTCAAAAGGCCCGGATATGCCGCCGAAGTTCTTTCTGTATTGATGCATTTCTGTGGCAGCAAAAAATCCGTTTTCAGCCACAAGGGCACCACCGATTACCGAGCCGTGTCCATTCAGATACTTTGTGGTTGAGTAGGCAACCAGATCCACTCCAAAATTTAATGGCCGGATATGGAAGGGGGTTGCGAATGTATTGTCGACCATAACCAGTGCACCGTGTTGATGGGCCATTTCAGTAATCGCCTCCAGATCACACACCCGCATTGTGGGATTTGAAATG
Source organism: Balneolaceae bacterium (assembly GCA_007693295.1). Lineage (GTDB taxonomy): Bacteria > Bacteroidota > Rhodothermia > Balneolales > Balneolaceae > Rhodohalobacter. Next base: position 6,900 of record REDT01000310.1, on the reverse strand, counting down.
CTCTCCAGGTAAACCAAACCGATATCTGAGTACTCTTTGAATGCCTGATCCAGTTCATTCAAATTGTTCGGATCAATATTTGTCACTTTGATATTATATCGGCCGGCATCTTCCTGCAAAAATTGTGAGGTGCATCCATACAGTGCTTCCTGCGCCAGGATGCGTTTACCCGCTGCAAGCGCCATAAATCCGGTGGTGATAGCAGCCATGCCCGAACCGAACATCATTGCTTCGCCACTGTTTTCAAGATCAATCGCTTCCATTTCCGCCAAAACCGCCTCAACCCTCTCCACTGTAGGGTTACCGAGCCTTGAATAGCTGTGTGAGGCCCCACCCGATTCGTGAGCAAAAAACCTTCTGCCCGACTCCACATCCTCAAATTTAAATGTAGAGGTCTGATACAGGGGCATTACATGTGATCCGTATGGATCGTTATCCGGTTGGTCAGCCCTGGCACAGATGCTTTCAATCGATTTCAATCTACTCTTCAGTTGCTTCATCTTCATTCACCTCTATTTTTGAATTCTCTTTTAGAACAGACAGTACAATACTGGTATAAATCCGCTCTACACCCGGAATCTGGGTCAGTTTAGAGCGTAAAAATTTCTCATAATCGTTTGTATCCCTCACAACAACATGGAGCAGATAGTCATATTCCCCGGTTGTATTATAGCAGGACAGAATTTCCGGGAGACCGGCAATATGTTTTGAAAATTCTACCATATCTCCCATCTGATGAACGGATAGTTTAATAGAGCAAAAAACGGTCAGACCGCGGTTTACGGCTTTTTTGTCTATCAGCGTTGTAAAACCCTTAATCACCCCTTCTCTTTCGAGTCTTTTAACCCGTTCAAGGGTTGGGGTGGTAGTAAGCCCTACTCTTTTGGCCAATTCATTGTTGGTAATGCGTCCGTTCTCCTGGAGCAAGTCAATGATCTTCTTGTCAATATGATCTAATTTCACCATCATATATAGAATATTATGCTGTTATTAACCTAATATTACAGATTTATATTCTACTTTGAAACTTTATTGAAGAGAATACAGCTATTCGTTTAACAGGAGAACTTCCCGGAAAAGCTGTTTCTAAGTGCAACCCACTGTTTATCGGCCGGCAAGCAGCAGGGCTTTGAAGTCGTTGTATTCTGCAGATAGCGGAATTGATTTTTTATCGCTCTGCAGCGACTCTTCAAGCTGTACCGGGATCTCTATGGATTGGTTAATTACGGGCTCAATCACATCCCGGAATTTAACCGGGTGGGCCGTGGCAAGAACTACAGATTCGAATCGATTGGAGGTTGATGATCTGTATTCTGCAGCAGCGCGATAGCCGATCGCGGTGTGCGGGCACATCAAATATCCGGTTCGTTCATATACATCCCGTATAGTCTCTCTTGTTGATTCGTCCGTATACGAGTAGCCCTTTACATCATTTCTGAGCGCCTCATCAGAGTGGTTATAGAGATGCTGCATCCTGACAAAATTACTGGGATCACCCACATCCATCGCGTTTGATATCGTTTGAATGGATGGTTTGGGCGTAAATTTATCTCCCCTTAGAAATCCGGGAACCACATCATTCCGGTTTGTTGCGGCCAGGAAGTGCTTCACATGCATCCCCATTATTTTAGCAAGCAGGCCACCGGTAAGGTTTCCAAAATTACCGCTGGGAACTGAAAAAACAAGATCTGTTATACCGGTTTTTTTCAGCTCATTAAAGGCGTAGACGTAGTAAAAAGATTGTGGCAGCAGGCGCGCAATGTTAATTGAATTAGCTGAACTCAGGTTCATCATCCTGCTGAGCTCCGGGTCAACAAAAGCCTTCTTTACCAGGCGCTGGCAATCATCAAAAACACCATCGATTTCAATAGCGGTGATATTCCCGCCCAGCGTGGTCATCTGTTTCTCCTGTAGCGGACTCACCTTGCCTTTGGGATAGAGTATACAGACGTCAACTCCCTCAACATTGTAAAACCCGTTTGCCACTGCGCTTCCCGTGTCGCCGGAGGTTGCTACTAAAATGGTGACTTTTTGCCCCTCTTTTGATGCCTTTTCAGAGAAGAGACGTGCCATAAACCGCGCCCCAAAATCTTTAAAGGCGAGTGTAGGGCCATGAAAAAGCTCCAGAACATGGATTCCCGGCACTATACGCTTTAACGAGAGGGGGAAATTGAATGCATCATTGGATACACTTCTGATTACATGCTCTTCAAGCTCCCCATGAAGGAAGGGCCGAGACAATTCAAACGCAATCTGCTTAAAATCCATATCCATCGGCAGATCCCGGAACAGCGAACTCAAATCCGGAATCTCTTTGGGCATGTAGAGCCCGCCGTCGGGTGCCAGGCCCGATCGCATCGCCTCAAAAAATGAGACCTCTTCACTCCGGCCGGTTGTGCTCACAAACCTCATACGTTCTCCCTGTCTCTTAAAGCAGCTCCTTCCGTATTGATTTTTGAGATATGCAGTTCATACTCCAGGCCAATATTTTTTAAAATTTCACCCATCGCGAGCCCAATCTCCCTTGCAGCCTGTTCATTGCTGCTGAGTGCAAAAAGGGATGGCCCTGATCCGGAAATTGAGCAACCCAGTGCTCCCTTATCAAGGGCAGCTGCTTTCATTTCGGTAAAACCGGGTATCAGAACCGAACGTACAGGTTCAATAATTTCATCGTGCACAGAGCGGCCAATCAAGTCATAGTCGTTGGTATATAATCCGGAAACCAACGCTCCCACATTTGCCCACTGCAACACGGCTTTTTCAAGTGGCACCTCTTTTTTCAGAATGAATCTGCTCTGTTTGGTCTGAATTTCAATATTTGGGTGAATAATTGTGCAGTGAAGCTTTTCCGGCGTTGGCAGCTGAATCACATCGGGAGGATGATGCGTTTTTACCAGGATAAATCCACCAAAAAGCGCTGCAGCTACATTATCAGCGTGCGGGGTACCGCTGGCCGCGAGTTCCCCTTCTACAGCAAAGGGGAGAAGTTCACGGGTCGAGAATGGTTTTCCCAACAGGTTGTTCACCGCAACCACAGCCGCTACTGAACTGGCAGCACTCGATCCCAGGCCGCTTCCCAGGGGCATTTTTTTATCAATTTCGAGTTCAATTCCCGCAACTTCCTCTCCATATGCCTTTAGCAACGAGAGAACTGAAAGACCGGCTGTATTTTTCTCAGTTTCCAGGGGAAGCTTACCCTTTTCGCCTGTAATCTTTGCAATTCTAACTCCCTTCCCATCAGTAAACCGGGCCGTAACGAAATCGCCCAGCAGGTGAATGGCAAAACCGAGCACGTCGAACCCACAACCAACATTGGCAACGGTTGCGGGTGCAAAAGCGGTAACTGAACGGAAAGTTTTTAAATTCATCTTTAGGAACCCCTGCTTTTACAGTCCGGCATTGCTTAATGCTTTTGTGTTTGTGACCCTGAGTATATCTGCAATTATTCCGCCAACCGTTACGCTTGCTCCTGCGCCGGGCCCCTGAATCACCATCGGATGTTCATTATAGTGGCGGGTATAGAGCGCAATGATATTATCACTTCCCGATAAGTTATAGAACGGATGCTTGGAATCAATTTTTTCAAGGGCTACAAAAGGTTTGCCTCCTTCAAATCTAGCAATGTAACAGAGTTTCTTACCCTCCATTTCAGCATCTACCCGCATCATCTCAAAATCGGGATCGTGGTTTTTCAGCTTTTCAAAAAAATCATCAATTCCATCAGCGTTCCTGGCGGGCTCCGGCACAAGATTCTGAATCTCTACGTCATCAAACTCCAGTTCATAACCCGCTACTCTTGCCAGAATCAGCAGCTTCCTGCCAACATCCTGCCCATTCAGATCTTCACGGGGATCGGGCTCTGTATACCCTTTTTCACGGGCTTTTTTAACAATCTCACTGAACGGTTTACTGCCGTCGAAATTATTGAATATGTAACTGAGTGTGCCAGAAAGCACCCCTTCTATACGCTCAACATGATCACCGGTCGACACCAGTTCGTGCATGGTGCCAATCAGTGGCAGTCCGGCACCCACATTGGTTTCGTATCTGAAGGCGCAGTTGTGGTGTGAAGCGGTTCTTTCCAAATCATTGAAGAATTCCTGAGACGAGGAGTTCGCCTTTTTATTTGGAGTTACAATTGAAATGCTTTTCGAAAGGATCTCCTTATACACTCTCTGTATATCTGAACTGGCCGTACAGTCGATAAAGATAGAGTTTGGCAAATTCATCTGCTTCATCTGCTCTACAAAAACGTCCAGGTCCATGTCTGATGCAGATTTTTCCAAACTCTCCTTCCAGTTCGTCAACACTATCGACTCTTCATCAAAAACCATTTTACTGCTGTTGCCCACTCCCTTCAGGTTAATATCGATCAGGTACTCGTCGTAAAGACTGGCCGCCTGTTCGGCAAGCAGGTCGAGCAGGGCACCGCCAATAAGCCCCACCCCAACAAGAAACAGGTTTACACTTTTTACACCGGCCAAAAAGAAGGCGTCATGGAGTGTATTCATCGCTTTTTTCTCATTTTCCCGGTCAACAACAAAGGAGATGTTTCTTTCCGACGAACCCTGTGCAATGGCTACAATATTGATACCGTTTCTTCCCAGGGCATTAAAAACACGTCCGGCTATACCCGGAATCTGACGCATGTTATCTCCTACCACAGCGATGATGGACAGATCCCTTTCGAGTTTTATTTCATCAATTGCGCCAGTATCGAACTCTTCGGCAAATTCAATTTCAATCGTCTCTTTTGCAATTGAAGCCTGGTGTGGAAGCACAGCCAGGGTAACCGTGTGCTCCGATGAAGACTGGGTAATCAGGATGACATTGATATTGCCTTTAGCCAGTGCGCTAAAAATTCTTGAAGCTACACCGCTCACCCCGATCATTCCGCTTCCTTTTATGGTAATGAGTGCAGCATCGTCGATTGAAGACATCCCGCGTATGAAGCCGGGCTGGCCAACTGTATCATTCTTTATCATTGTTCCCGGCAGCTCAGGTTTAAAGGTATTTTTTATCACAATAGGTATGCCCGATTTAAACGCAGGCTGAATAGTTGGCGGATAGATTACCTTGGCCCCAAAGTGCGAAAGCTCCATTGCCTCTTCATATGAGGCGTTTACCACCGGGAATGCACGCTTCACTTTTCGGGGGTCGGCCGTCATTAGCCCGTCTACATCAGTCCATATTTCAATAACTTCAGCACTTAAGGCTGCTCCAAACAGTGAAGCCGTGTAGTCCGATCCGCCACGACCCAATGTTGTCGATTCGTTATTTTCTGTTGATGAAATAAAACCGGTTGCCACAACAATCTTTCCGGAGTGCTTCGCAAGATGCAATTTTATATTTTGATACGTGGGCGCCACCAATACCCGCGCAGCCCCAAAGTTTTCATCGGTTTTAATGAGAGGCCGGGTATCGGTGTACTCTGAAGCCATCCCCCTGCTTTTAAGGCAGCCGGTAAGAATAATGGCTGAGAAACGCTCCCCAAAACCAACAATGAAATCGAGTGTTTTTACGGTGAGTTCACGCGTTAGCGACACCCCCTGTAAAACATCTTCCAGCTCGTTCATTGTCAATTTAAAACTGGTGAAGACCTCACTCTGATCTTTGGCAGGCAACAACGAGCGTATTGTGGTAAAATGGCGCTGTTCAATCTCTTCCAGAATACCCCTATAGATCAAATTTCCCTCTGATGCGAGTTTGGAGATCTCAAAAAGCTGATCGGTCACCCCCCTGAAAGCAGATACGACTACGACAGGTCTCTTTTTGGACGTTTGCCCGGATATAATTGAGATCACGCTCTCAAGTGCTTCAGGGCTGCCCACAGAGCTACCCCCGAATTTCATTATTTTCATTAAACCTGTTTTAAAAAATTAAGAATCGACTAACCCTCATTTTACCCATTCAATTGGCTGTGTTCAAGTTAATATTTTCAAAACTATAGTTATTCCGTAAAAGCGCTTTCACACATTTATTGCGGTTTTCGGCTTTAAAAGATTGATGTTATAGATTAGATTAACGTTGTTTCACTGTTATACACTATTAATAACCTGTAATTAATTTCAGATGAACTTCGAAAAACAGTCGGTTGCCATACTTGGAGCAGGAAATATCGGTTGCTCTATAGCGGAGGGATTAACTTCTGCGGGTATTTTTACCCCCGATCGTATTTGGCTAACCCGAAGAAGGGTTGAGAAACTACAAGATTACGCCACGCGTGGTTTCCGCGTTACCAGCGATAACGCAGAGGCAGTTCAAAACACCGACATCCTCATTGTAAGCGTTGAGCCACATCAACTTGATGAAATACTGGAGGAGCTGAATCCTGCAGTGGACAAAAAAAAGCATCTTATCATCTCTGTGGTATCAGGCGCCACCATCGATACTATTGCTCGCCAGTTGCCCCAGGGAGTGCCCATATCCCGGGCAATGCCAAACACAGCCATTGCCATCCGGGAATCGATGACCTGTATCTGTTCAGAATCTTCAAATCCAAAAGCTATAGATATCACCAAAGCAATATTTGATACGGTTGGCCACACCCAGGCCATACGTGAGGAGCAGATGACTTCGGCTACTGCCTTGTGTGCATGCGGTATAGCCTTTTTCCTGCGGGCAATCAGGGCTGCATCTCAGGGAGGAATCGAGATCGGCTTTCACGCCCATGAGTCGCTGGCCATGGCTACCCAAACCGCCAAAGGAGCCGCCTCTCTGCTTGCTGCCATGAAGAACCATCCCGAATTTGAAATTGACCGGGTTACCACCCCCAAAGGCTGTACCATCTCCGGCCTTAACCAGATGGAACACGGCGGGTTCAGTTCGGCAATGATCAAGGGGATACTAGTATCATCAGAAAAAGCTGAAAAGCTTTACCAGAAGAAATAGTCAGGCTTC
>REDT01000307.1 GCA_007693295.1 Balneolaceae bacterium | reverse complement strand
TTTCAAAATTATTAATAGATAATCCCGCCAGGGCACTCTCTCTTGTAAAACATCCTACCGAGAGATGATTACAGCCTGATTTGTTTGAAACCTGAGTTCGATTATAAAATTTCGAAAAAAGAGTCTCCCCTCCTTCTTAAGGAGGGGGCGGGGGTGGTTCACTGCACTATTTCCATGTCTATAGATTAAAAAGTTGATTCATAGCCTTTTCCCCCAAAGGGATGCCCATGGCACAACCACCCCTTCCGTCAGCTGACGGATCCCTGCGGGGAAATCCCCTCCTTGCCCCGTAGGGATCACTATGTGGGAAAGGAGGGGACTTTCAGAGCCTTAATCGACATATTATTAATCGAGTCCAAGCATGAAGTGAGGTATAAGAATTACGAAGATGAAGAATCATCATCTCCATACCGTTTTGCATAGAGTTTCTCCAGTTCTGAACAGGTGAAGCCCAATATTTCCATGTCCCTGAAGAATCCGGGTAACCTGTTTTCGATGAACTCTTTTCGCTTCAGCTCTTTCACTTTCGTAAAGGCGTCTTCAGCCACGAAATACCCAACGCCTCGCTGGTTGTAGAGAATCTCCTCTTCCTGCAGGTAGTGAAAAGCCCTCATGGCTGTATTGGGATTCACCTCCATCATCACCGCAATCTCCCGTACCGATGGGATGCGCTCTTCCGGGTTCCACCTCTTTTTAAGGATCTGATCACAAAAGTGATCCGTAATCTGCATGTAGATCGGCCGGGTTCCTGAAAACTCCATCACGCCACCTGCCTGTTTTGAAGTTGACGGTAGGAGAGGAATAGAAAGAATACAGCTACAGCAATCTTTACGATTGCAGCCGATAGATACAGTCTGGCAGGAGAATGTATAAATTGATAACTAAAACTTATTTCATTAGGTGTAATACTAATTAAAATCAGAGAGAGAATTCCTAAAAAAGCGAATGTAAGAACGATGGCCAGCAGTGTTTTAAGGAAATTATTCCCGTCAAAGTAAATTGAGCCAAGGAAAAATACACTGTGAAGAGCTGTAAATGTTAACATCGTATCCAAAAAATAGACATTGGACATGTTGACTAAAGGATCAGATAATTGCTGTGAAGTAAGAATCGGATTGATCCCAAGCAGAATGCCAACAATATAGAGTAGCCCAACCACTACTATTGTATAGAGGAAGTAGCTCAGAAACCAGCCGGCCACAAACTTTTCAAGATTGGTTGCCGGTAATGTTAGCATTTGGGACGCTGAACTTTTTTTGCCCAATTCGTTGAAAATACCGGATGTGAGAAAATATCCCCCATATTTGTAAAGGGTCAGCCCCAAAGCTACTATCGCAACTCCTGCCATTGAGTTTGGCATTGGTGTTGAGGTATCCAAAATCTGGAATGAGGTAAGCATGTAAACGACTAGCAATATTCCTGAACCACCGGCAAACCCAATCAGCCATTTCTTCTGGTTGAGAATCCAGAATCGTTTCACAACCTGCCAAAAGCGCTCTTTTGAAAATCCTTTTACTTGATTGATCGTTTTCATCAATTCCCTCCGTTAAACTGTTGATTGATCTGATCCGGTTGCTGAATCACTCCGTTAAAGAGAAGCTCCAGGTCGAAATCATTTCTGACCTCATCTTTGTGTGACTGAATGGTATGAAGTCCGCCCAGAATCTCTTCAGCATAGATATATACCCCGGAATCCTCTGATTCTGTTTTGATGAAAGAGAGATGCTCAAAAATTTGATCCAGCGAGCGGTTGAAGATGATTTTACCATCTTTCAAAATCGTAACGTGATCGAGCATCGACCCCAAATCCCGCACCTGATGAGTGGAGATGACTGTACAGCGGTTCGGCTGATCCAGCGACGCCTGCAGCTTTCTGAAGTGACTTTTAGAGGGGATGTCCATTCCGTTGGTCGGCTCATCCAACAGCAGCAGTTTGGTGTTGGTGGCTAATGCGAATGATAACAGAAATTTCTTCTGCTGACCAAAAGAGAGCTCAGAGATCTTCTTTTTGGAATTAACTTCCAGCTCTGAGAGTGCTTTATTTAATAACTCTTCATCAAACCTTGGATAGAAGGGAGCGTGAAGTTCAACATATTTATCTCCGGTCATTGAAGGCAGTTCAAACTGTTCCGGAACGATAAAGAGTTCGCTCAAAAATTGTGGGGATCGGCTTCGAACCGGTTCGCCCTCAAAGGTGCACTCCCCATCTTTGGGAAATAGCATTCCTGAAATAATATTGAACAGAGATGTTTTGCCGGCACCATTTAAGCCGAGTAAGCCATAGGTTTTCCCCGGTTCAAGTGACCAGTTCAAATCGCTGAACAGAGGCTCTCCCTTTTTAAATGCGAAGCTCAGATTGTTTATGCTGATCATATCCCAGTGGTTGTATTATTGGTTTAGTGTAATAGTAATCTAATACACTAAAACATGCAAGTAAGTTATTGACTACTTCCGTATTTTCGAAAATGCAATCCGTTGAAAATTTGAGACTATGGAATGTGATGAAATAGTCACTATTTTCAGTTGCAATAAAATAGTATTGGAATAGAAGATATTTATGGAGTCGATCTCAGTACTCGACATGTTTAAAATCGGCGTGGGCCCGAGCAGCTCACACACCCTGGGTCCATGGAAAGCCGCACTAAAATTTCTGGACGTGATTGGCGAAAGAGTTAACCGGGTAAAGCGAGTTGAAATCCAGCTCTACGGCTCTTTGGCTAAAACCGGAATAGGGCACGGGACGGATATCGCGCTTATTCTCGGTTTAAGCGGTTACGACCCGGTTACATTTGATGTGAACCGGATTGACTCAACCATCAACCGGGTCAAGACCGGGAAGCAGCTGAACCTGGCCGGTAAAGATCTGATTGCATTTGATCCCAAATCTCAGATCCATTTTTTAGCCGGCGAAATGCTTCCATACCACCCCAACGCGCTCCGGTTTGTATGTGAACTGGATGATGCCACTCTTATTAAAGAGACCTATTACTCTATTGGTGGTGGTTTTGTGGTGCAGGAGGGCGATGATGACCGGTCGGAGACTGAGGATATTCCGCTTCCCTATCCCATTGAATCGGCTGCCGACCTCTCCAAATTGTGCCGGCAGAGCGGACTTCCCATATCGGGCATAGTTCTGGAGAATGAAAAAGAGTGGCGAAGTGAAGAGGAGACCCGAGAAGCCGTTCTGGCTATCTGGAAGGTGATGCGAAACTGTATTTATCGCGGCTGTCATGCTGAGGGATATCTGCCGGGAGGACTTCAGGTGATGAGGCGTGCTTCCACGCTCAATAGACGACTTTTAGGTGATAAAGAGTATGGCAGCTATGAAGAGTGGCGCAAATCAATCCGCGAGGGTGGTTCCGGATTTGCCTATACCCTCGACTGGGTGAGCTGTTTTGCACTGGCCGTGAACGAAGAGAACGCCTCCTTCAGCAGGGTGGTGACCGCTCCCACAAACGGAGCAGCGGGCGTTATACCGGCAGTACTTCAGTACCTGGTCACTTTCAAGGAGGATCTGAGTGAAGACCTGGTCTTTACATTTCTCTGCACGGCGTCGGAAATCGGCAGTATTTTCAAAAAGCGGGCTACTATTTCTGCGGCAATGGGTGGGTGCCAGGCGGAGATCGGGGTGTCGTCAGCCATGGCTGCTGCCGGGCTCACCGAATGCCTTGGAGGCTCTGTTGAGCAGTGTCTGATGGCTGCCGAAATCGCCATGGAGCACCATCTGGGTATGACCTGCGATCCCATTGGCGGCCTTGTGCAGGTGCCTTGTATTGAGCGCAACACCATGGGAGCCATCAAAGCGATCACCGCCTCACAGCTTGCCCTGCACAGCGATCCTGAGAAAGCCAAGGTCTCACTCGATGCCGTGGTAAAAACCATGTGGGATACCGCCCAGGATATGAACACCAAATACAAAGAGACCTCCGACGGGGGCCTCGCCATCAATATTCCGATAAGTCTGAGTGAATGCTGACCAACCCGGATACAGGCAAAACGCGAATCTTAAAAAACATATAAAAACTGCATGTAATATGAAGAAATTAATCTGTTATACCGTACTCCTGTCTGCTTCAGTTCTACTTCTGCAGGGGTGCAATTATGAAAACGAAAGAACAGAGACAAATCCTCATTATGAAACGCCAAAACTGGTGATTGGAATAATGGTGGATCAAATGCGCCACGACTATATTTACCGCTACTGGGATAAATATGGTGATGACGGAATTAAACGCCTTGTGAATGAAGGTTTCTCTTTTGACAATGCACGGTTCGACTACATGCCAACCTTCACCGGACCGGGGCATGCTTCAGTCTACACAGGAACCACACCCACCGTGCACGGAATTATCGGTAACAGCTGGTACCTCAGGGATGAAGACCGTACTACCTATGTGACAGGCGATCCCGATGTATCCGGGGTGGGAACCGATTCGGATGAAGGGAAGATGTCGCCCCGGTGGCTGCTCTCTTCAACCATTACCGATGAATTGATGATGCATACCAATATGCGCTCTAAAGTGGTTGGAATGGCCCTCAAAGACCGCGGCTCAATCCTTCCGGCCGGACATATAGGCGATGCCTACTGGTTTGATTACGGAAATGCCAAAATGATAAGCAGTACATTCTATATGGATGAACTTCCGGGCTGGGTTGAAGAATTTAATGCCAGGGACCTTCCGGCTCAATACGTTAGTGAGGCGTGGGAAACACTTCTGCCAATTGAAGAGTACATTGAGAGCATTGAGGATGATAATCCCTACGAGGGTACCTTTAATGGTCAGGACCGGCCTGTATTTCCGCACGATCTTCCCGCTTATGCTGAAATCAGCGGCAACGGAATAGTGGCAAATACTCCATTCGGCGATAAATACACATTTGAATTTTTATATGCGGCAATCGAGGGAGAGCAGCTTGGCCGCAACGAGATTACCGACTTTGCCGCGGTATCCTTTTCTTCTCCTGATCACATTGGCCACAGGTATGGCCCTCCATCCATAGAGGTTCAGGACACTTACCTTCGGTTCGATCGTGAGATTGCAAGGCTGCTTAACTACATTGATGAGGAGTTCGGCAAGGAGAATGTTTTGGTATTTTTAACCTCCGACCACGGTGCAGGCCATAATGCGCGCTACCTGGAAGATTTACAGGTTCCGACAGGGAGATTTCTGCGAAATGATATTGCTGATGCGCTTTCCTCCCGGATGATGGAGATCTATGGGTTCGACCCGGTTCAGTCACTTCGTGCCATTGAAGTGTATCTGGATCACGAGATGATCCGCAATAACGGAGCGCGTCTCGAAAATGTACAGAAAGATGTGGCAAACTTTCTTATTGAGCAGGAGGGAGTTGCCGGTGCACTTACCGCAGATGCACTCAGGTATAACAGCTTTACCGAAGCTATGCATAGAAATGCACAGAGAGGGTATAATGCTTCCAGATCGGGTGATGTTATGTACTGGCTCGACCCGCAGTGGTTTACCAGCAACCAGACCACAGGTACCACCCACGGTTCACCTTACAGCTATGATACACGCGCCCCGTTGATCTGGTACGGGTACGACATTAGCCCGGGCAGATCCCATACACCCGTATTTATATCCGATATTGCGTCTACATTGGCCAACTTCCTCAACATCCCGTTTACCAGTGGAAACACAGGCAACCCGATGAATGATTATATCTATCAGAGATAAGTTTATAAATACTGATTTGCCGCGGGATTTTTGTGATTCCGTGGCAATTTTTCATGAGGTGTTTGGGTACTAATGAATGCTTTAGGGTACTTTAATCGGAATCAGCGAGCACTTACAGATATATGGGATCATTCCGGCTTTTTAGAGGATGAATTTTATTGGATAACTTTTCTCCGGTTTTTTCGTGTGATGGTATGTTCGTACTGAAAGCTACTACTGTCACATGCAATCCCTCAAACAAAAACTCCTCCCGCAGCTCATCATTATTTACACCCGCTACCTGTTGGGCGGATCATTGGTATTTGCCAGCCTGATTAAAATAAAAGGGAGGCGTTTTACCACGTTCAGCGGCGAAAACGAACCGATGGGCACCGTATTTCACTTCTTTGAAACCATGTACCAGACGGGAATGTACTGGCAGTTTATCGGTGTGGCACAGCTCATTGCCGGCTTCTTTTTGATGACCCAGCGCTGGTCCAAACTCGGGGCCGTAATCGCGTTTCCCATTATGCTGAATATCTTTATTATCACCATCTCCATTCCCGGTTTTAACTATACGCCGGTAATAACGGGTATGATGCTGTTCGCAAACGTCCTTCTCATTGTCTGGCACTGGGATCAGCTCAAGTTCCTCTTCAACCTGCCCCCGGTACCCGATTCCGTAAATCAGTTTGAGAACGCGCGAACCTGGGAAGTGACCGGCCTGGCGATGTTTCTCTTTACCTTTACCTACCGCTTATGGACCGACTCTTACGACCCCATCTTTTGGTTCGGCGTTTGTGCGATGATCGGTATAATGGGATTGGTTGCGGGAATGAAAAAATGAAGTGTTCAATAAAATTTAAAACGATCTTTAAACACATGAGACATTCACCAACTAATTTATGTTCAGTAAAGAAATCCCTCCATTCAATCTTTTTACTTTTTTTAGTCATCTCATGTAGCAAGGTGGATGATACAAATCAGACAAATTTCGAAGCAGTAAAACAGTTACACCCTACTACAATTAATGTTTCAGGTACTGAGCTATTAGTTCCTTCGGGATTGGATGTATTGGAATCAGGTCTGTTAATTATTGAAAGACAACAGTATACCAACAAATTCAAATTTTTTGAATTTGATCAATACCATCTTATGGGGGCATTTGGTACATCTGGAGGAGGGCCTGATGAATATTCTGAATCAATTCCACAACCTGTCTCAACAACCATTACAGATAAAGTTCAACTTTATGATTGGGTCAAAAAGAGAATACAAGTCTATGACATATCGGTTAACGATCATGATGGAGAAGTTGTTCAGACAAAAATCAATGAATATGTACTGCCTCCGGAGTTGATGTTATCGAATTATTCGGCATTTATTAATGATTCTACAGTTGTCTCAAGCGGAGGGTTAAGTGGTGGATATATCTCTTTCACAAATGTTACAACAGATCAAACAGACTATTTTAATCCTTTGGACTACGATTTAAGCGAATATGGACACAGACAGAAAAGTTATTTATTTGAAAGTTATTTTGCCGTAAATAATGAGAACGAGCTTATTGCTGTAGCCTCAAAGTTTATGCCAGAATTGCATATCGTAACTTTTGAGGGAGACATTGTAGCAAAAACTAATCTACCAACCGATGTAGACCTTACTAAGCTTACGGACATAGAAAACATGACAGTTAACTTTTATGGAGTCGCCACTTCCGATCAATACATTTATGCATCATATATTGGTAAAACAATGAGTGAAATGGATGCAGTTTTAGAGAGTACTGATTTTCAAGATGTCGACCTAATTCAATTATACAAGTTTGATTGGGATGGTAATTTTATTGAGTCCTTCATCTTAACAGGGGGCTTATATCGCTATCTATCAATAGATGAAGCCAATAAACGTCTATACTCCATCAATTCCATATCACCAACTTATGAAGTTGTGTACTTTGAAATGGAGTAAGGTAGTTTTATTGTTTTTTTGATTTGGTTCTTGAAATAAAAACAGTGTAGCCAGCAATTCTGCTGACGGGTTTGTGTTGGCTGCACGACATT
>REDT01000236.1 GCA_007693295.1 Balneolaceae bacterium | reverse complement strand
TACCATGCCAAAGGCATCCCAATGGGGAAAAATCAAGGCTGTGAATTCCCGAAACAGTTCGCTTCGGCTCCGCAGAACGAATCCAAGGTCACGCCTTGTTGGTTTCCGGTCCATAGGCGGAAGCGTACCCTGCGTGACTTAGGATTCGTAATGCACTGCTCCACCTAACGAACCGGGAATTCAAGGCCGGGCAATCTTCGTGCAGTAATTGGGTTCCCTTTTTATTCAATAGATTCAAAACGATGTTTACGAATTATTTTCTAAGCTATTCTGAATAAATAATTCATCTAATCCCTCAGAACACCCAATAACTCATTAATTATCAATAACGGGAAAGTTCAGAAACGGATGTTTCGTAATCCCGTTGTGGAAACCTCCGAATTCATCTTTTGCTTCTGCGTAAATCCGGGCGGAGGTTTTGGTTTGGGCACGTCGTTTTACCACGGGTCCGGCCATGAATGGTCGACCCGCGGCTATTCAATTTTGACACCTTCGGTGTCATTCGGATTTACTAATCTTGCCCAAAAGCCTGCTCTTCGAAGTTTTAACGTAGTTGAGCGGGGCAACTCTATTTGAAAGGTGACAGTATAAAAGTCCCCTCTTCCGTCAGCTGACGGATCATTCGGGGCAAGAGGGGATTTCGAAGCCCTGAACATGTTTTATGTATGCAATCTATCACAGGTAGATTTTTTTGAACAACTATGATTAATTATAATCTCAGCCTATCTGCCAGCTCATCAATGAAGGTTTCGTGCTCCTCTTTCATGAATACGCTGCGCAGTATGGTCACGGTCTTCTCCTCTCCGCTGTAATGAGGGAACTGTTTTAAAAAATGGGAGGAGGGTACTTTAAACAGGGAGAGATGATATCCGTTCTCTTTTGATTTCATGCCGTCTTCAAAAACAGATTTACTGAGCCGGTTCAACTCTGATAGCGTTCTCTTTTGCGGCTCTTTGAAGTAAGCCACAATATCCAGGTCGGGTTCATTGTAAAGCTCAAAACGGGGACTTTTATCTACTTTTTCAGCAAATTTAACAGCTGCATTTCTGGCTTTGAGCAGAATGCTGCCCAAGCCATCCCTGTTCAGGGGCAGAAGCTGCAGGGTTGCCCACAACGCCGCGGCCGAAGCCCCTGCCCGCGAACACTCCAGGCTTATTTCGCCCAGATGCAGCTCTTCGGACGTAAAGTAGGTGTAGGGAGAGTCATGTTTGAAAAATTTACCAACCGATGGATCCTTATACAGAACGCTTCCGCAGCCGTAGGGTTGAAGTCCATGCTTATGAGGATCAATCACGATACTATCGGCAAGGTGCAGAGATTGCCAGTCGGTGCTATCCGGCAGTTCATCAGCAATCAGTCTGAAAAATCCGCCATAGGCAGCATCTGCGTGTATACGAACGCCATTGATGCTTACCAGTTCTGACATCTTCTTGAGAGGCTCGGTATATCCAAGTCCGGTTGTTCCCATGGTAACTACTATGGTTCCGATCTCCGAATGGTGGTGATTGATAAACTCAAAGTCGGGTTCACCCCGTTCATTTACCGGAATCTCCAGAAAGGGTGTATTTAAAACCCGGCACATTCTCCGATGTGTGTAGTGCGCATTTGCAGTAGCCGCAATGGCTTTACCGGGATGTAATTCGCGGGCTACAAAAAGGGCTTCAAGATTGGCAATGGTTCCGGCTGAAGTGAGATGGCCGAGAGCATTGTTGCCGTACCCAACCATTCCGGCCAGATCCGAAATCACCTCTTTCTCCATTTCAGATGTGGGTGGTCCGCCGTCAAGGGCATGGTTATTCGGGTTGACGGTAGCCGTAATCATATAAGCCAGCCAGGCAATGGGATGCGGTGGTTTCAGCATTTGCCCCGCATACTGAGGGTGGTGAAAAGGGTAGTTGCCCTCAAGCCTCTTTTCAAGCGTTAATATGATCTCTTCAAGGTGGTTCAGGTCAGTTGAAAAACCTGTCTCAATATCACCATAGGAAGAGCGCCACACGTCAAGTTTGTGCAGCGCTTTTTCAAGAATCGGCAGGTATGGCGTAAATCGGTTCAATGTTTAATTTAAATTAGAATAAATGATACACCGACGGATAGAATTTGAGCCACCTGCACTTCTTTTGAGAAGTCGTCATCATAAACAAGGTCGAAACGCAGTGACGCATTCATGTATCTGTTAATACGGCCGGTAATTTGATTCAGAAAATAGACATCTGTGCTGCTCACGGATTTGTTCAGACTGGTGAACGACTCCAGTGAAGTACTCCAGCTCAGGTTGGTGCCAAGTCTCATGCTGTAGGCTGCTGCGAGCGTTATACCCGCTTCATTTCGAAATGTATCCCCTTCCGGAAGTCCGTATGTGGTAGACAGCGCCTCGTCTCTTACAATGGTTTGCTGTAAACCAATTCCGGCTTCAAAAGAGAAGTTGTCGGTTGGAATATATGCCAGACCGATATTTTGTGTGAAATAACCCGGTGCCATAAAATCCGAGATAAGTATATTCTCGTCATCCTCACCGGCCCCATAGTTAAACCCTTCGGCAAATTGTGTTCTGAAGTTAATATTGGAAAACAACTTGAAATCGCTGTCTTCCTCAGCGAGATCGTAGAGAAACCTGTTTCGAACGGCCAGGCGGTCATCTGTTTTTCTAACCCCTTCGTCCTGTATACGCGTCTGACCGAACCGGGTTACCAGCTGGAATGAGTAGGAGAAACGATTTTGGCGATATTTGGTAATGAAATCTGAGCTGCCTGTTGCAGCAATATTATTTACACCACCCTGCGACCAATTTGAATAAGAAGCCTGTGATCCGGTAAGCCCAACCTCCCAGCTTTGAGACCAGCCTGCTAAGGTGTCGGGTACAGAAGGTGCATTTTGTGCCATGGAGGAGAAGGTTAAGCATAAAGAGATTAGAGTAAAAGATGTTAGAGCTAGTAATTTTTTCATTACCCTTGGTAGTTAGTTTACTATTTAGTTTTAGTTCTTTAAGAGTACAACCTGGTCCGGTTTCCCATTGATGAGTTTCATTTCAACCTGTTCATTCAGTTTAGTGGGGAAATTCAATCCAACAATTGATGCCTGAACGGGATATTTCCGATGACCGCGATCGACAAGTACAGCCGTATAAATTTTTTGAAATTCATTTAGTTCCTTGATCTTGTTCAATACCTTAAACATTGTGCCGCCCCCAAAGATTACATCATCTACAATCACCAGAACGGAATCATTCTCAGGAGAGGGAAAGGCATTAAATGGTTCGTCGTCAAATGAGGAGATCTTTTCAAGTGGTGTATTTCTATCATCAATTTTATCAATCGATGATTTGAGCAACCGTGCAAGGCTGAGTCCTCTTTCGTTCACTCCAATCATGTAGATTCGTGAGCCGTGGGCTTCTTCAGCTATCTGATGGGCCATCCTTTTTGCTGTTCTTCGTATTCTGTCGGTATCGAGTAAAATCATTGTGAAATAATAGGGTAGAAGTTCTTTATTATGAAAATATTCATTTTTATTTTGTGTATGAAACGTAATGTTTTTTTACGCGTTTCTATTGCAAAATAATTCAGGAGGAAGTATGGATAAGAGCGTAAAAAATAGAATTTTTATTGGTGGTACTTTTGCAGCAGGTATGCTTTCAGGGGCGCTTCTCTCGTCAATACCGATGAGCCAAATCACCGGAAGGTTGATTGGCAAGAGCAAGCGTGTTCTATTGAAAGAGCGCCGGGGGTTTAATGTACGGGTTGAAAAGGTGAAGCGAGAGCTGGCAAATCCGCTTCCCGATCTCTACAAGGCCACCGAATCTCTTTCGCTCAGCGAAGAGGAGCTGTTTCGTGGCTGAAGGGCATGGAACATATCATGAGAGTTTACTGCAGTGGATTTGGCAGCACCTTGAATTTGATTGCAACTTCCCGAAAACAGTTTGTGGCAAGGCGATTCAGATCATTCACCAGGGCGATCTGAATTCAGGTGCCGGCCCCGATTTTTTAAATGCACATCTGATAATTGGGGGGCTTCACTGGCATGGAAGCGTTGAGATTCACAACCGTGCCAAAGAGTGGAATATCCACAGGCATCATCATGATGAGAACTTTAACAGCGTGATATTGCATGTGGTTTACGAACAGATTGATGGCTTCAAAGCGTCAACTAAAAGTGGTGAAGAGCCTTATGTATTTGAATTGAAGCCTCATCTTAATCACTCATTGAATCAGCTTTTCCGGTTAAAACAAGAGGCTTCATTAGCCTGTGGGAGTCAAATTACCTGGATTCATCAGGAGGCGTTTGAAAAGCAGGTGCAGCTGGCTCATGAAGAGTACTTTCAGTTTAAAACGGATGAAATACTCAAACTCTACAATCCACACCTTGTGCCCTCAGAAGCCTGGCTTCGGTCTTTTAATGAAAAGATATACGATGCCCTTGGAATTCCGGCAAACAGGGGTTCAATGGCAAGGCTTTCGCGAATGCTTCATGAATTGCGTGAATCATCAAATAGTATGGATGAATTTGCACAGGCAGCAGTAGAAGTTGCATTTTCAGGAAAAAATGAACGGATACTAAACTGGACAAAAAGCGGTATGCGCCCGTCGAGCAGGCCGGAAGTGCGTATAAAGCAGGCTGCGGCACTACACTATGCGTTTTATCAGATTCCCATCAGCCGGTACATTCGAGAAGGAGTCGGCGTTTGGGAAGTTATTACAGACTCTGTTCCGGCCCGGTTCACTCCGGGCGCTTCGCGCTGTGAAATTCTGAAAAGCACGGTTTTTTTACCGGCTATTTACCTGCTTGGATATCTGTTTTCGTCAGAACAGCTGAAACATGAATCCTATAAACGGTGGCAACGTGCAGAAGGCAACCTGCCACAAGAAGTGGTAAATCCTTTTCTAAAGGCGGGTTTTGAGCTAAAAAAGCAGCACCAAAAAGCAGGTCTTGCCCATCAGTATAAAAGATACTGCCTTGAGAAGCAGTGCCACCGTTGCGAAGTTTTTAAAAGTGTAATCCGTTCTTGATTGATTTAACGTAAGTCTCTATCTTTGGTGTCTGTCAATCAATTCGATAAAGTGCCCGGTCGTCTAATGGCAGGACAGCTGGTTTTGGTCCAGTCAGTGGGGGTTCGAATCCTCCCCGGGCAACTCTGTTAAATTTGTGATTTGTGATAAGGATGCCAGAGAGGTAGTCCTTTTTCTTTTTAATTTTATACTACATATTCAGTTCGTTGGATACGCCTCTAGCAATATTTGCGGGAAGAAGCAACCTGGCACTCGCCCGAGCAATAGCTGAGAGCTATGGAGCCGAGCTTGGAGAGGTTACCATTAAATCTTTTTCTGATGGCGAACTCTATGCAAAGTACGAGCAGAGTATTCGTGGTGAAGATATTTTTATTATACAGTCGACGCCGCCTCCGGGTGATAATATAATCGAGTTGTTGTTGCTTTTGGATGCTGCTAAAAGAGCCTCTGTTAAACGCGTGACAGCCGTTATCCCTTATTTTGGGTATGCCAGGCAGGATCGGAAAGATCAGCCAAGGGTATCAATTGCGTCGAAACTGATGGCAAACATCCTGGTTGAAGCGGGAGCTGATCGTATTTTAACAATGGATCTTCATGCATCGCAGATTCAGGGGTTTTTTGATATCCCTCTCGATCATCTGTACGCCAGCAGGATCTTTATTGAACACTTTACGGAAAATCCCATCGAGAACCTGGTAGTTGTGGCTCCCGATGTTGGAAGTTTGAAGATGGCTCGGGCCTACTCAAAGAAGCTGGGCGCGACCCTGGCATTTATTGATAAGAGAAGGCCCAAGCAAAATGTAGCGGAGGTGATGAATATTATTGGTGAGGTAACCGATAAAAATGTTCTGATCGTTGATGACCTGATTGATACAGCAGGTACGATAACCAATGCAGCTGTTGCATTAAAAGAGCGTGGTGCCCTGAATATAATTACTACTTGCACACACCCGATTTTGTCGGGCCCGGCATATCAGCGAATCGAGGATTCACCGATAGACCAGCTATTAGTAACAGATACGGTACCACTGCGCAAACCGTCTGATAAAATAAAAGTATTAAGTGTAGCCGGTATTTTTGCCGAAGCTATACAGCGTATTCATACAAATGATACGATAAGTGCACTATTTGATGATT
This sequence comes from Balneolaceae bacterium, assembly GCA_007693295.1. GTDB lineage: Bacteria > Bacteroidota > Rhodothermia > Balneolales > Balneolaceae > Rhodohalobacter. The sequence goes on along the minus strand of REDT01000236.1, from coordinate 24,491 downwards.
AATCAACAATTGAAAAAAACATGAAGCAAGCAGAAATATATATACTGGAAGGAGAAGCAAGGGATTTGGGATCCAAGTCGGCCGCTAAATTACGAGAAGAGCTGAGAATACCCGCCGTTCTTTACGGTCCAAAAGTGAAGGAGAATGTCCATTTTTCCATACTGGAATCAGATCTCGAAAAGATTCTTTCTATTAGCCAAACCAAGCTGCAGGAGTTAACCGTAAATGGTAAAACTCAAAAAACCCTGCTGAAGAACGTGGAATTCGATCCGGTAACCGATCGGGCCCTTCATGCGGATTTCTATGTGCTTGACGAGAAAACCCGGGTGAAACTTAAAGTGCCAATTCGTCTGTTGGGAACTCCAAAAGGAGTGGTTGACGGCGGTGGACGTGTTCTGCAGACATTACGGATCGTTAAGATCAATGTTATTCCGGAGAAGATACCTGCTGTTTTTGAGCTTGATATATCCGGACTCAATATCGGAGATTCACTGCATGTGAGCGAACTCGATATGGAAGGGATTGATCCGCTGGATGATCCCAGAAGAACGATCGTCACCGTTGCTCCACCGAAATCTGAAGCTCTCTTTACATCTGCACTCGAAGATGAGGAGGAAGAACTTCTCGAAGGGGAAGAACTCGCTGAAGGAGAAGTTGCAGAAGGGGAAGAAGTTGAAGGAGCAGAGGATGATGCAGAAGGCGAATCCAAAGAGAGCAAAGAGTAATATCTTGTTTTCAATGTTATGGCACTAATTGCAGGCTTGGGTAACCCCGGGGCAGAATATCATAAAACACGCCATAACGTAGGGTTTGAGCTGATCGACCTTTTGTCAGAAAAATTATCTATCCCTTTAGAGCCTGATAACGGCCTTTACCAAATAGGTGAAGGCCGTTTTAAAGGCCAAACTGTTGTATTGTTAAAGCCTACAACATTTATGAACAGAAGTGGCAAAGCCGTTAAAAAAGCGCTCACCAAAAAAGGTTTTGCCCCATCCGAATGTATGATATGTCACGACGATATCCACCTGGATATCGGTAAAATACGACTGCGGGCATCGGGCAGCGCAGGAGGCCATAACGGTGTTTCTGATATCATTGAGCAGCTGCAAACCCGCGATTTTCCCCGAATCAGAATTGGTATAGGCAGCGACTTTGGAAGAGGACAGCAGTCCGGTTATGTACTTTCACCTTTTACGCCTGAACAGCAAGAGCAGATTGATGCTGCACTTGAAGTTGCTTCGGATGCTATTTTAACGTTTCTTCGGGGTGGCATAAATATAGCCATGAATAATTTTAACTAACACGGTACTACAGCTAACTGAAACCAACAACTACATCATGTTAAATAATATCTTCTATCTAATACCTGCCGCGGGTCTGCTGGCCCTGCTCTTCACCTATATTAAATCCAATTGGGTAACCAAACAGGAAGTTGGTGATGAGAACATGGCCAGAATAGCCGGCCATATCGCAGAAGGAGCCATGGCTTTTCTCCGGGCTGAATACAAAACACTCTCTATTTTTGTTATTCTTGTTGCAATACTTCTCGCTTTCCAGGGGCATGTAACTGAAGGTTCATCCTATATGATCGCCGTATCATTTATTGTTGGTGCGATCTGTTCCGGATTAGCCGGTTTTATAGGGATGAAAGTTGCAACCAAGGCTAACGTACGAACAACAAATGCCGCACGAACAAGTCTTGGAAAAGCTCTTGAAGTAGCTTTCTCAGGTGGTTCTGTAATGGGGCTTGCAGTGGTTGGTTTGGGAATACTCGGGCTTAGCTTTTTATTCATCTTATTCGGTTGGCAGTTCGACCTGCACAGCCAGGCTACCGAAGCTGATACACAAGCTGTTCTTGGCCTGGTAATTACAGTGATTACAGGTTTCTCTTTTGGGGCCTCTTCCATCGCGCTTTTTGCTCGTGTGGGCGGTGGTATCTATACAAAAGCAGCCGACGTGGGTGCCGACCTTGTAGGTAAAGTAGAAGCCGGCATTCCTGAAGATCACCCGCTGAACCCTGCAACCATTGCAGATAATGTTGGTGATAACGTAGGTGACGTGGCCGGAATGGGTGCCGACCTTTTTGAGTCGTTTGTTGGCTCTATCATCGGTGCGATGGTATTGGGTGCTGTTTTCTTCTCAATTTTCGAAGCAGATGCAGGTGCCGCACTGGGCGGAATGAGTGGAGTTTACCTTCCGCTGATGCTGGGCGCTACCGGTATTATCACCTCAATTATCGGAACTCTGCTGGTCCGGATTAAAGAAGAAGGTGGTGATCCGCAAAGAGCACTGAACGTTGGTGAATTTGGATCTGCTATTTTAATGGCGATAGCATTCTACTTCCTCATTACCTGGTTGCTGCCTTCAAGCTGGAGCTACAATGATCCTCTCTACGGAAGAGTATTTGAGTATACGTCAATGGGTGTTTACCTGGCTACCATTATCGGCCTCTTTTCAGGTTTGGGTATTGGTTTGATTACAGAATATTATACCGGCTTTGGTAAAAAACCTGTAATTGGAATTGCACAACAGTCTCTTACCGGCCACGCAACAAACATCATCTCCGGTTTGGGAGTAGGTATGATGTCGACCGGTATTCCGATTTTGATTATTGCGTTTGCGATCATGTCATCATTCCACCTTGCAGGCCTGTTCGGTATTGCAATTGCTGCTGTGGGAATGCTATCCAACACAGGTATTCAGCTGGCAGTTGATGCTTACGGACCCATTTCCGACAATGCCGGTGGTATTGCAGAGATGGCTGAGCTTCCGCCTGAAGTGCGCGAGCGTACCGATAAGCTGGATGCCGTGGGTAACACAACAGCCGCGATCGGTAAAGGATTTGCGATCGGTTCTGCAGCGCTTACCGCACTGGCACTGTTTGGTGCTTATATGACATCTGCAGGAATTACCTCCATCGATATTTCTGAAGCCAATGTAATGGCGGGTATCTTTGTGGGAGGTATGCTTGCTTTTGTATTCTCCGCGCTATCGATGAATGCTGTGGGCCGGGCTGCCGGAGCGATGATTGAAGAGGTGAGGCGCCAGTTTGCAGAAATTCCTCCACTTAAAGCTGCACTTGCGGTGATGAGAAAGAATGAAGGGATTGATCAAAAAGAGTGGTCAGACGAGGACAAGTCTACATTTGATGCCGCTCATGGAACTGCTGAGTATGGTAAATGTGTAGAGATCTCAACCAAATCGGCACTTCGTGAAATGATTCTGCCGGGCCTGCTTGCTGTTGCCGCACCGGTTGCCATAGGGTTTATTTTCGGTAAAGAGGCCCTTGGTGGCCTGCTTGCCGGTGTAACCGTAGTGGGTGTGCTCATGGCGATCTTCCAGGCAAATGCCGGTGGCGCCTGGGATAATGCCAAGAAGATGGTTGAAGCGGGAATTACAATTGATGGAGAAACATTCGGTAAAGGTTCAGATGCTCACAAGGCAACTGTAACCGGAGACACCGTTGGCGATCCATTGAAAGATACTTCCGGGCCTTCACTCAACATTCTGCTGAAATTAATTGCCGTAATCGCTCTTGTAATTGCGACTGCACTTTAATTGAAGTAACGGTTATATGTAATGAGTTATAAAAGCCCCGGCAAGAGATTGCCGGGGCTTTTTAATTTGGTTCTATGATGACTTGAGCCAATTGGGTTATTTTGACAAGGTCAGTTTCGAGTGTTCTCTGCTTATGACCACCAAACGTTCCTGACGGAACGAAGTAAGCACAGTCACCTATCATGAGTTACCGAGCAACCATCCCTGACGGGACGGGTATGGAATCAAATAGATGCTATAAAAAAGGTCAGGAACAGGCCACTGGTGAAATCTCCTGTAGGGACATGTGATCGGTAACAACAGCGATACGAACTACCTCGATCTACGTTCCGTCAGGAACGTTTGGTGAATCGGTGCTAGTTGTTACTGCCAAGAAGTGGATGGTGTGATTACTCAGACAAATCAACACAGAACCTTTACATTGAATATATATCCTTCAGATATATTTCAGTTATCAAATTTGTCATTCTTCAAAATGCTAAGCAAAATCCAAATATGGACATTTTTAAACTAATTTTTGAACACGATTTAAGGCTCGATCAGCTTAAAGAGAGGCAGCTCGACCGCACAGTGCAGGAGACGACCAGCAGCATCGAGGACTTCCTTAAGCCCGACCCAACCTATTCAAAGTTTTATTTTACCGGAACCGTGTTGCCCGAGCAGCGCTTTGGAATTAATCAGCTGATGGCCTATCCGGCTTTTCTGGATATTTTTGAGTCTGCCCTTCAGCAGTACAACTCATTTTATAATGGAGACACGGCATCATTGAAAGGTGTAATTGAAATAGCTGAAATCGGTGATGCCATTATACTCTCAAAAGAGAGTAGCCACACCTGGGATACCGGAAGGCTGAATGTGGACTTTGAGAGCAATGTAGGCCATAAGAAAGAGTACCTGGCCGAAGTGCTGAAGAGTGATGATCTGGTGCTCTACAAGGAGCATGCACACCAGGGGTTTGACCTGCATCTATTCTCAAAAAAGAATATCTACCCGCTCTTTTTTGAGCCCTTGAAGAGCCTGTTGTCGGATGATTTTAGATTTTTCAGCATAAACGGGAAGCGAATCCAGTCTGAACGAAAATTCTATTTTGAAACATGGACCCTTGAGCGCCCCCCGCATGGTGCCGAAGAGGTGTTCCAATCAACCGTTATCTGATTCTGTTTTTCGGGCAATCATTAATAACCGGCTGCTTTTAGATTCATTGAATGGGCTGCCGGTATAGTCTCCATATGTGTTTTCAAGTGAAAAGCCGCACTGACGCAAGTGGGTTTTGAACCAATCCAGGCCGTACAATTTTACGCGTTCCTGGTACTCAATCGGCTCAGTCAAGTCGCCTTGTGAGAAACGTATATTCTTAAATACCATTCCGTTTTTGATAAATCTCTCTACCTCATAAGTAACTCCTGTATAACTCCCGCTCTCTTTTGGCACCAGGTTATTTTCCACGTACTGTGCATTCAGATAATCGATAAGCAGCATGCCGTCCGTTTGCAGCATCTTGTTTACGCTTTGCAGCACCTTTGCATTTTCTAAGTCGTCCAGAAAGTATCCAAAGGTGGTGAATAGATTTAAAACGGCATCAAAGCGAAAAGGCAGGGGCTCTCTCATATCGCCAATGTGGAATGTGAGATTGTCCAGGCCCAGTGCTGAAGCTTTTTCACGCGCCTTTTTTACGGCTTGTTTGGAAAGGTCTATACCGGTAACATCGTAACCGCGCCTGGCAAGTGTAATGGAGTGCCGGCCTCTGCCGCATCCAAGGTCGAGCACTTTAGGGTACTGATCTGCCGGCAACTCTTTCTCGATTAAGTTGGCCAGCAGATCGGCTTCATTATCATCGCGGTCGGCATATAACTTTTCGTATAGGGGGCTATCGAACCAATCTTCGAACCAACTCATGATGGTATCTGTTTAAAGCATTTGAAATTCATTAAATCGAACGCCCAATCTTAGGCTTTTAATTATTATCTTGCAAAATCTTAGCATAAATATTTATTAATGACTTTTACTGAAAAATTAACACGATCCATTCAATCAACTCAGTCTTTACTATGTGTTGGTTTAGACCCGGTCGTATCAAGGATTCCACAGCCACTAAGAGAAAAAATATCCGATGATGCGGAACTTATATTCGAATTTTGCAGGAGAATTGTAGAGATAACGAAACCGCATGCCTGTGCATTTAAACCGAATCTGGCTTTTTTTGAAGCTTTAGGAGCACCGGGCTGGGAAGCGTTTGAGAAACTGATGGATGTGATTCCATCCAACAGGATTCTTATTGCTGATGCAAAGCGCGGCGATATCGGGAATACCGCTGATAAATATAAGGAAGCTTTTTTTGATCGGCTGGGGGCCGATGCCATAACGCTGAATCCATTTATGGGCCTCGAAACGCTTGTGCCATATACAAAAGATGAAGAGAAAGCGGTTTTTGTACTTGTGATGACATCGAACAGCGGTGCGGCCGATTTTATGAAAAGACGCTTTGAAGGGCGCACGTCGCTGAGTGAGTATATTGCAGAAGAACTTTCAAAGCTACAGACAGGGTCAGCCACTCATCTCGGAATGGTAATTGGGGCCACACAATCTTCAGACCTGCAGCCGGTTTTGAGTGCACATCCATCCTCTCATCTGCTTATACCCGGAATAGGAACCCAGGGTGGTTCTCTGATGGAGTTGCAAAAAGTTCTGGAAACCCATAAGGGGATCCCTATTATCAATTCGTCGAGATCTATTATCTATGCCGGTGAAAATCATGAAGATTGGATCTCCATGGTGCTGAACAGAACCCTGGAGATGAAAGAATCATTTAAGCCAATTACTGAAAAATATGTCGTCTAATCTGCCTGAAGTAATACTCTACACAGATGGAGCCTGCAGCGGGAATCCCGGTCCCGGAGGCTGGGGGGCTCTGCTCATTTGGAATGGAAAAGAGAAAGAGTTGAGCGGTGGTGAACCCGATACAACAAATAACCGTATGGAGATGAGAGCGGTGATTGAAGGGTTGAAAGCGTTAAAGAAACCATGCCACGTAAAGATTCATAGCGACAGTGCCCTTATCATAAATGCATTTACTAAAGGGTGGATCGCAAACTGGCAGAACAGGGGATGGAAAAAAGCTGATAAAAAACCGGTCGAAAACAGGGGGCTCTGGGAGGAGTTACTACAATCAGCAGAACCCCATAAAGTGAGCTGGATCAAAGTAAAAGGGCATTCAAACGATAAACTGAATAATCGCGTGGATGAACTGGCAGTAAAAGAATCTAAAAAGTTTGCTAAACAACTTTAAACGGATCATTGCGATAGGTGCGAAAATTTGATATATCAGACCCTCACTCTGTTAACCTAAATTCAGATAATGTTTCAGGAACGTAAAGACAGACCCAGGGCACCCAAAAAGGAGATCTTTGGCTGGGCAATGTTCGATTTTGCCAATCAGGCTTACACGCTCTTAATCATCACCGTAATATTCCCGGTATTGTTTACCACCGTAATTGTCGGAAATGATGGTGATGATTACCGGCTTGGCAATCTTCTTTGGAGTATTGCACTCTCCATCAGCTACTTTATGGTGGTGCTTACAGGCCCGGTTCTTGGAGCCATCATGGATTTCAGGGCCAGTAAAAAGAGGTTTCTTTTCTATAGCTACATCGTCACGGTAATCAGCTCAAGTGCACTCTACTTTGTAGAACCGGGTATGATAGTTCTGGGTGTGATACTGCTGGTGATTTCCAATTACGCCTATTCTATTGGTGAAACCATTGTCGCTGCATTTCTGCCAAATCTCGGGCCTCCTAAAGACCTGGGCAAGATTTCAGGTTTTGGCTGGTCAATTGGATATGTGGGAGGTCTCTTTTCTGCCGGTATTGTGATTCTCTACCTGGGAGAACCCACTGCGGAAAACTTTGACCGGATCCGTTTTGTAGGGCCTCTGGCCGGGCTGTTTTTTTTACTGGCTGCAATACCGACCTTTGTGTGGCTCAGAGAATATGGAACGAAACAAAGACTGCCGCGAGGAGAAAGCTATGTAAGCATGGGCTTTAGCAGGCTTGGCAAAACAATCAATGAAATTAGTAAGTTCAGAGATCTCTCTGTCTTCCTGATATCTGTCTTTTTTGAAATGGCTGGTATATACATTGTAATCTCATTTACCTTTATCTATGGCGATCAGATTGTTCAGTGGGATGAGGAGGTTCGTATTTTAATGTTTGTGATTGTCCAGATAACAGCTGCAATAGGTGCATTTCTTTTTGGTTTTGTACAGGATAAAATCGGTGCACTGGTTACCAATATCTTTATACTCTTCTTGTGGTTTGTAGGCGTGATGGGAATTTACAGCGTACTAGATATAACAGACTGGCTGAACGCTGCATTCCAGGCTGATTTTGAAGAGCAGTATGTATTTCTGTTTATTGGCCTGATCGCCGGCTTGTGTCTTGGATCGAGCCAGTCTGCCAGCCGCACCCTGGTTGGTTTGTTTACCCCGGATGCAAAAGCGGCTGAGTTTTTCGGATTTTGGGGATTGTTCTACAAGATGGCCGGAATATTTGGGATTATCGGCCTGGGCTTGCTTCAGGCTCAAATCGGGTTACAGAAATCTTTGTTGTTCTGTGCCGCTCTCTTTTTGATAGCGATGTTTGTATGCTTCTTCGTAAGTCAGAAACGCGGAGAACAGGCTGCAGATGATTATCGCGAACAGAAATAGAGCTTTGAGATAGCCTGAATGGGATATTTTTCAACAAATGTTTTGGAAACCGGCTGGGATGAAACTGTATTGTGTTTCACATTGATATAAACTGGAAGTCCATAAATAGTTAAAATAATTATACTTATGATTCAATTTGTAATTGTCCGTCCAGTGTTATCACAGCAGAATACAGTCAAGAAATGTTTGACTAAAAAAATCGATAAAATGGCGTGTATTTACCATCTATTGTGTTAAATTAAGCCAGTTTAGTTGTACAGGGATGTATAATGATCTTTGCACTATAACAATTTGATGAGCTTATTTCATCATAGTAAATATTAATTTAATTGGAGATTTATATGAGCAGAATTGACGAAGTGAAAAACCTGATGGTAGAGCTGGAAGGCGACTTGGATAAGTTTTACAACAAAGGAAACAAAGCTGCCGGTACCAGAGCAAGAAAGCAGCTGCAGGATCTGAAGAAACTATCTCAGGATATCCGTCTTGAAATTCAGGAAATGAAGAATAACGGTTAAGATTCTAACTGTCTCTATTCTAAAGCCACCCGGGCTTCACCCGAGGTGGTTTTTTTTTGTTAGGTATATGCGGTTAAGAGTTGCCCTTTTAGAAAAAGAAATTCCATCTCTGCAAACGAACGCTTACTTTTAGCACTATAACATGCAGGTTATGAAACAAACACCTTTTCACAAATTAACACCCCGTGCAATCCGTGTCTGGCAACTGGGTAATGCTATTGGAAATCTCTTCTTTTTTGCGATACCTGTTGTTTATGGTGCTGTATTTGGCACACAGGGGTTCCATTTCTGGGTTATTGCAGCAACTTCTCTCCTGTTTGTTGTGTTGTGGGTTTTATCGATTGTTCTCTTCCCCTATTTAACCTGGAAAAACTGGCGCTATTCCATTGATGAAATGGAGATTGATCTGAAAAGAGGAGTACTCATGAAAAACCGGACGCTTATTCCATTAAGCAGGGTGCAGCATGTTGATACACGCCAGGGGCCTCTGCTTCGCTTTTATAATCTGGCAAGCGTAACCATCTCTACGGCGGCAACCACACACGAGATACCGGCTCTCGATGCAGTGTTGGCCGATCGTGTACGTAATCAAATTTCAACCTATGCAAGGCTTGCCGAAGAAGATGTATGAATTTCAGCGCCAACATCCGGTTGCAGCTATCAGCAGAGCCTTTGGTTTAATTCGAGGCAACCTCATTACTATCCTCGTATTTCTGTTTGTGGGTGCGAGAAGTGAGAGCTTTCCATTTCTTTGGTGGATTGCAGGGGGGTTTGCCTTGTTGCTCATTCTGGGGGTTGCCAATTGGTGGCGATTTCTATATAAGATTGAGGACGGTGAACTACACATAAAAAGCGGCATTTTTGTCAGAAAAAATCTCTACCTCACAAAAGACCGTATTCAGGTTATTGATATTACATCCGGTGTTATTCAACGTTTATTCGGCCTGGTTAAACTGGATATTCAAACTGCGGGGTCAAGTTCAAGAGAGGCCGCCATCGAAGCCGTTACCATCGAGAAGGCAAAAGAGATCAACCGTATACTAAGGAGCCAAAAGGGGGATGGGGAACAGGTTAACGTTGATGAGAATGGTGAGCCGGCAGTAAAAGATGAGATTAAGAAAAAATTTAATCTCCCCGGAAAAGAGCTGCTCATTGCCGCCTCTACATCCGGAAGTTTTGGTATTGCGCTCTCTATACTGGCTACACTCTTTTCACAAATTGAGCCCATTATAAGTGAATCAGAGCTTTTTGAGTATCTCTTTGGAATGCTTCCTTCACAGACGGATACCATACTGATAATTTCTGTGATAGTAATTTTTGTAGTTGTTGCATGGCTCATCTCATTTTTCAGCACTCTATTCACTTATGGTGATTTTCACCTTGAGTTAAAGGAGAAGGAGATCGTTATTTCAAGGGGGATCTTTGAAAAGAAGAGAATTACGGTGCCTTATAACCGAATTCAGGCCATACATGTTGCCGAGGGGCTGATCAGGCAGCCTCTTGGCTACGCCTCTATACATCTTGAGAGTGCCGGGTATGGCGATGACAAGGGTACAGGCTCTATCGTGCTTTTCCCGCTTATTCGACAAGACCAAATTTTACCATTGCTGGATGAAGTTCTTCCTGATTATCAAAAACATCATGAGGGAATTAAGCCGCCTGCGAGGGCGCTGCGAAGATATCTGTTGCGATCTGCATTTTTGATTACGGCAATTACCGCAGCACTCTACTACGCGTTTGATTTGAATAACTGGATTTGGATTTTGCCTTTGCTATCGATCTTTTGGGGTTGGCTCAAATATAAAGATGCAGCCGTTGCATGGGGTGAGGATATCTTTCTGTTTAGAAGCCGGGCTCTATCCAAAACAACGGCCTATATCCGTAAAAACAGGGTGCAGGATATTACGATCAGCCAAAGCTGGATACAGCGATACCGCAATCTATGTTCAGTACAGGTTCATGTGGCTTCAGGTGATCAGGGCAAATCTTTTGCAGTGAGAGACCTTGAGTATGATGAGGCTTTTATCTTAATGAGAGAGATAAAAGGAAAAACTGAATTAACGCAGGAGTTCTCAGATCTGACTGAACCGGAAAGATGGGTTAGCTTGCCGGGCTGGCCTCAGGCCGCAAACTGAACTCCGCTCACCGCAGATTTCAATTCATTCATTAGAACCGGTTTCATCAGAAAGATTGAGTTTGGCACACTAATGGCATCCTTTTTAAGCTGATCGTCAGTTTGTGCGGAGATATATATAACAGGAACATTGGAGTGTTCGCGTATTCTTTTCATGGCTTCTATGCCCGTAGTACTGTCGGCAAGAAGGATGTCCATGAGTATTAAATCAGGTTGATGAGTATTTACTGAATCAATGGCATCTTCGCCGCCATGGGCAATATCAACAACATTGAGATTCATGGACTGGGCCATTTTTCTCAGCACGAGTGCGAGAAGCCTGTCGTCTTCAACAATAACAACTTTCTTTTTCATGTCTTTATTAGGAGGTTCTAAAGAAAATAGAAAGTAATTGTGAGAGCTACAATTAGCGAACTATAATAAATAGGGCTCCACAGGAGAGTTCGCCCGATGGAAATGCCGTTGGAACGGGTCAAAACGGGAAATAATTAAACCAAAGCGGTATGGAGAAGAACTCAACGGGCACTGGCATCTGTTTCTGCCGGATACAGATAACGCCGTCTGTGATTTGATTTCCGCTGAGTTCGCCGTGGGTTAACCTTCCATATCAGTCAAAGAAACTATGGTATGATGCCTTCGGCTGCATATCCTGAATAACGTTACCCTGAAATTTTCCCGCAGAACCGCAAACAGATTGTAAAATAACCGGGCTGCTTCAAAAAAGCATTTTACTGCTCTTTATCACAATTCAGCCCGGTATTTTATTCGAAATTTATTCGTGCTGAGCAGAAGCGGGCTCCTGTCCCTCGGCATACTCTTCAATTGGCAGGCAGGTACAAACCAGGTTCCTGTCGCCATAAGCGTCGTCTACCCGGCTCACTGCGGGCCAGAACTTATTAAAGCGCAGAGATGCCAGAGGGAATACCGCCTCTTCGCGGCTATAGGGCCGGTCCCATTTCTCGCTCATAACAACCCGCATCGTGTGAGGAGCGTGCTTTAGAATATTGTTCTTCTGATCGGCCTTGCCGTTTTCAATAGCTCTTATTTCATCCCGGATTCCGATCATTGCATCACAAAAGCGATCCAATTCCACTTTCGATTCACTTTCGGTCGGTTCAATCATCAGTGTTCCGGGTACGGGAAATGACATAGTTGGCGCATGAAACCCGTAATCCATCAACCGTTTGGCAACATCTGTTGCTTCAATTCCGGCGCTCTGTTTAAATTTACGCATATCGATAATAAACTCATGTGCCGAGCGTCCGCCGCGTCCGGTGTAAAGAACCGGATAGTGCTCCTTAAGCCGGTCTTTTAGATAGTTGGCATTCAAAATAGCTACTTCTGTGGCCTCAGTTAAACCTTCGGCTCCCATCATCCTGATGTAGGCGTGTGAAATGGTTAGAATACTCGCGCTTCCCCATGGAGCAGCGGCAACGGGAGGGATTGCCTGATCGGTGCCGATTTTAATAACCGGATGGCCGGGAAGAAAGGGAACCAGTTTCTCCACAACACCGATTGGACCCATACCGGGTCCGCCACCGCCGTGTGGAATACAGAACGTTTTGTGTAAGTTGAGATGGCATACATCGGCACCAACTCTGGCCGGTGATGTAAGGCCAACCTGAGCATTCATATTGGCGCCGTCCATATACACGAGCCCACCGTGTTCATGAATCAGCTGGCAAATTTCACGAATATCCTCTTCAAATACGCCGTGTGTTGAAGGATATGTGACCATCAGGGATGCCAGGTTGCTGCTGTGCTTCTCAACCTTATCACGAATATCATCCAGGTCGATATTCCCGTTTTCATCACATTTGGTAACAACAACATCCATGCCGGCCATAACAGCACTTGCAGGGTTTGTTCCATGGGCTGATGAGGGAACAATTGTTACGGTCCTATTCTCATCACCGTTGGCGATGTGGTATGCCCGGATGGTCATTAGCCCGGTATACTCGCCCTGGGCGCCGGAATTGGGCTGCAGCGACATCGCCGCAAACCCGGTAATCTCTGATAGCCAGTCTTCCAGTTCTTCAAAAAGCTGATGGTACCCTTGCGCCTGGTCGGCCGGTACAAAGGGATGAATTTTACCAAATTCAGGCCAGGTTAACGGGATCATCTCAGATGTGGCATTCAGCTTCATCGTGCACGATCCCAAAGAGATCATGGAGTGAGTAAGGTCGAGATCTCGGCTCTCGAGCTGCTTCAGATATCGCAGCATCTCATGCTCGGAGTGATATTGATTAAATACCGGGTGATCAAGAAATTCTGAAGCACGCTTTAAACCTTCCGGATAATCGACGGTAACGGCTTCGGATGCTTTATGTACATTATAAGAAGATGACTTGCCGGCTGCCGATGCAAAGATGTCCAGAACCAATTTAGCATCTTCCAGATGTTTGGTTTCATCAAAAGAGATGCCAACTTTGTCATCAAAGTACCTGAAGTTGACCTCTCGTTTAAATGCTTCGGTTCTGATCTTTTCGATCGAATTGACATCGAGCCCGCTAACAGTGAAGGTGTCAAAAAATTGATCTGTATCTACTTCATATCCAAGATCCTTCAAACCGGCGGCCGTCAGTTTGGCAAGCCCATGAATTTTAGAAGCAATACGTTTCAATCCTGCAGGACCGTGATATACCGCGTAAAATCCAGCGATAACCGCTAAAAGAACCTGTGCGGTGCAGATATTGGAGGTGGCTTTTTCCCTGCGGATGTGCTGCTCGCGCGTTTGCAGGGCCATACGGTATGCGGCGTTGCCTTCGGTATCTTGAGTAACGCCAATGATTCGTCCCGGTATTTGACGTTTAAACTCTTCGCGCGTGGCAAAATAGGCAGCATGAGGGCCGCCATAACCCATGGGTACACCAAAACGCTGTGTTGACCCTACCACCACGTCGGCTCCCATCTCTCCGGGAGGCGTAAGCAGCGTGAGGGCGAGCAGGTCGGCAGCAACGGTTACGTAAACATCGTTGTCATGGGCAGCGCCTATTAGGGATGTCAGATCTTTTACACTTCCATAGGTGTCGGGGTACTGCAATAAAATTCCAAAAAGCTTGCTGTCGGTAACATCTATATCCGCCGGATTTCCAATCACAAGATCAACGCCAATAGGCTCCATTCTGTTTTTTAGAACAGAAAGCGTTTGGGGGTGGCATCTTTCAGAAGCAAAAAATGTTGTAGCTTCTTTACGCTTTTTACCTTTTCTCTGGCTGTAGAGCATGGAAGCGGCCTCTGCGGCAGCCGTTGCTTCATCCAGCAGAGAAGCGTTGGCTAATTCCATTCCGGTAAGCTCTGAAACCACGGTCTGAAAATTGATCAGGGCTTCAAGCCTGCCCTGGGCGATTTCGGCCTGATAGGGAGTATAAGCCGTATACCAGCCCGGGTTTTCAAGAACATTTCTCAGAATCACATTTGGCGTGATAGTGTCGTAGTAGCCCATGCCAATAAATGACCGGAATATTTTGTTCCTGGAGGCCATTTTTTTGATGTTTGCCAGGTAATCCTGCTCACTGAGCGCTTCCGGCAGGTTTAGTGGTTTTTCAAGCCTGATTTTAGCCGGTATAGTCTCTTCGATGAGTTGATTAACAGAGCCTGCGTCACATACACGGAGCATCTCTTCAATTTGTGATTGATCCGGGCCAATGTGTCGTGATGAAAAGGGTTCTTTGCCGAACTGGATATGCATGAATTTGTATTTTTTCTGGTAGAGTGTCTGTTTGAACTGTAGAACAAATGTGAGGGTAAAACTGTTCAGTATATTGTCACATATTTGCTGCTCGAAACTTTTATTGAAGATACAATTTTTTCGAAGATTTGGCACTTCCGGTTAACGAATTAAGAGAGAGGATATAAGCCGGAAATAGAATTTATCAATCTGCATGAACGCCATGAGTATTAGCGGATAGAGTCTACTCGCAGCTGTGGTTTTAACTTTAAAAACTTTTTTAGTCTAGGCTAAAAAACCTTACTTTTATCTAAAATTCAAAACGAGTTAATTTATGCAAGAGCTGCAAATTGTTCAGTGGTTTTTAGATCTGCATCCCTTATGGCAGGCCTTCATTGCGGGTACCTGGTGCTGGATTACTACAGCAATTGGTGCTTCAGTGGTGTTTTTAAATAAAGGTGTAAGCCGAAAATTCCTTGATTGGTCGCTTGGCTTTGCCGCAGGCGTTATGATAGCCGCTTCGATATGGTCTCTGTTAGAGCCATCTATGGATATGGCAGAATCACTGGGACTTGTAAAATGGATTCCGGCAACAGTCGGATTTATACTGGGTGCGCTTACTATTCGTCTGGCCGACGCCTATGTGCCTCACCTTCATCTTGGCTTACCCATAGATGAGGCCGAAGGCGTGCAAACCAAGTGGCGGCGTGCAACACTTTTGGTGATGGCCATTACACTGCACAATATTCCGGAAGGGCTTGCAGTAGGAGTTCTGTTTGGTGCGGCAGCATCCGGTATCGATCCGACGGGAACAGCTACGGTTGCAGCAGCGGTGGCGCTTGCTATTGGAATAAGTATCCAAAACCTTCCGGAAGGTATGGCGGTGTCGATGCCGTTACGCGGGGAAGGGGTAAAAAGATCGATCAGCTTCAATTATGGACAGCTCTCCGGACTGGTAAACCCGCCCTCTGCTGTTATAGGGGCGCTGGCCGTCATCTTTATTCAGCCCATTTTGCCTTATGCACTCGGTTTTGCAGCCGGGGCAATGATTTTTGTGGTAGTTGAAGAGTTAATCCCAACATCTCAGAGGGCGGGCAATACCGACCTGGCAACCCTTGGTACGGTTATAGGTTTTTGTGTAATGATGGTTTTAGACGTTTCGCTTGGCTAATGTAATTGATTACGAATTCAGATTACCCGGGGAATCAGGCAACTGTTTACCCCTTATACACGTTGACTTGTTCAGCTTCAATAGTTGAGCAAAACAGTTGAACTGGTAGTACAAAACTACTGAATCTCCACACCATCCCTTTTTGCCTGTTGTACAACATTGCCGGAGGTGAATGAGTAGATTGGGGTAATAGGATAGCCGGTTTGGCGCAATGCCCTGGCCGTCCAAATATTGGAGGTTTTTGGGAGATAGTAGCGACCTGTAGCCTGAAAAAATGCGCTGTTGGTGTAGAGTCCGTCGGCCTCAAGCACAACCTCATCGTTTTCGTCTCTCCTGAAACGATTCTCGACAAACTCGCCCATCTTTTTAGCTCCCTCTTCACTCACCTTGATTTGGATTATCTTACTTCCGCTAAAATAGCGCTCAACAGGAATGTCGATGCCCACAACATGAATCACGCTGCGTGTAGGCAGCAGGGCTGCCCGCATCATCAGCCAAAATCCGGCTTCGCTGTCGGTATAGTAGCGTCCATCACCCCATCCGAACTTCAGGTATCTGGCCGAAGGCATATCGGGATGCGAGGGCAGGTACTCTTCAATTGCCGACGCTTCAATTGCAATACCCGCATGCCATCCATGGCTGACAATGTATACTGTAACCGGCCGCTCATTCTCATCTTCCGGATAGAGCTCTTTTACCGGACTTAAGCAGCCGGAGGCAATAATAAGTAATAGTAAAAGCAGGCCTTTCATGTCTAATCTGTTGATAATAGTTTACTGCCTCATGATAATGTAGAAAGTGTTTATAAACTGATAATTATTTAGAAAGAAATATATTATCCGGGTTAATATCCTTTCTCCCTGTCTATCTCATACAACAGGTCCATGCCCGAAAGCAGTCGTTTGTAGTTTTCAACTAACAGTTCGGCAACTTCTTTGGGATTGGTTAACGATGCAATATGAGGCGTTATGGTGATTTTTTCACGGCTCCAAAAAGGATGTGAATCGGGTAACGGCTCTTTGGAGAACACATCCAATACAGCTCTCGTGATTAAGCCGGTGTCGAGCGCGTAGATCAGGTCTTCTTCCACAAGATGTTCTCCACGTGCCACATTGATAAGAAATGCGGGCTGCTTCATCATTTTGAAAAGTTTCAGATCCAGTATGCCCTCTGTCTCGTTGGTAAGGGGTAACATGCATACGAGAATATTGGTAGCGGAGAGAAATTCATTCAGTTCGTTTTCTGAGTATGAAACGACATCATCAATCTCTTTTTTACTCTTCGACCACCCGTTCACCTTGAATCCGTTCATTTGGAGTCTTTCAGCCGTGTCTCTTCCCAACTCACCCAATCCCATTACGCCTGCGGCAAGATCGTTTTTGGAGAAGAACGGAACTGCTTTCCACTCACTCTGTTTTTGTTGCCGGTAATACTCTTCTGTGTTACGTAACAGATTTAAAACAGCCGTTAGCACATAATCACTCATTTGATCAGAAAGTGATGGTGCCACAAACCGGGTAATCCGGATCGGATCGGGAATTGAGGAATCAGCCAGAAGATGGTCAACACCGGCGCCCAAAGAGGAGATTGCCTTGAGGTTGGGATATTGGCCAAACAGGTTTTTGGGCTGGTTCCAGGCCACGGCGAACTGAACGCGACGGGGATCCTGAACCTCCGGCCAGATCTCAACATCCATATTTGAATCTTTTTCAAGAATGGCATCGCGAAATGGTTTCATATCACGATGTTGGGCAACTAGCAGCAGTGACATAGATCGAATTTATGATAAAGTTGGTTATGCTGAAAATACATCAAATCACAGCGAATCATGAAACTTCTTACACTTTTTCTGTTATACATCTTTTTAATTCCGGTTGTCATAGCTCAGAATGAACCGTTATCAGATCTGGATCTGTCAGAATTGAGGTGGCAGAACAGGGTTCTTGTTATTTTTGCCGGTGATATTGAGTCTGTCAAATATCAGGAACAGCTCCGGCTTATTCGAGACCGTATGGAGGGAATTAAAGACAGGGACCTTAAAGTAATTTCAATATTTGAAGATGGTAATTCCAATATGGATGGTGTAAATCTGAGTTCATCATCTGTCAACTTGATAAGGAAACGTTTTGAAGCAAAAAATAACATATTCCGATTTATACTAATCGGAAAAGATGGAGCCGTAAAGCTCAACTCACCCGAAACAGTATCAATGGATGTACTCTTTGAGAGAATTGATCAAATGCCGATGCGGAGGCGGGAAATAAATCAGTAGCCTTGCCAGGCCCCCGGAAGTTTAGAATATTATGGTACGCTTATCACTGATGTAAATAAGGTTTGTAAAATACAGGTCACACATATATTTTACATGTAATCTAAAAAGGGGACATATGATTACAGATACTTATCAGTTCAAAACGGAAGATCTCTCAGTTATTAATAAAATGGAGAGAACGAAAGAAGATTACCCTGCTCCTGTGAGAAATGCATTGGGAAATTGCCTGAATTTAAATGATTACGTTGTAAGGCATCCTGAATCCACTTTCTTTACAAAAGTTGAAGGGAGTAATGATGAGCGTCTTGGAGTGCGCCAGGGAGACATCCTTGTAATAGACCGTTCTCTTGCACCCCGCCACAACTGCCTGGTTATTGCCAGGGTTGAAGCAGAATATCGGGTGTGCCGTCTGCTTAAAGAACAGGATGGATGGGTGCTTGAACAAGGCAGCAGTAAGCAGGTACCCATTAAATTCGGAGAGAATTTTCATTCGCCGGTCTGGGGTTGTGTAACCCATGTTATTCATGCCTTATAGGCAGAGCTGAAGGATTAGGCTGATTTGATTTGAGCTGAAAGTTTGAAATCTGCTTAAATCATCAAAGTTTTTACATTTTTGATGATTAGATTCATAGTTTAAATGATGAATTCTATAACTCAAAAATGATGCGATGAAATACTTTCTGAATGGCGTAAAGGGACAGTTATCTGCTTTAGTCCTCATAGTAATGACGGTGGCCTTATTTCCGGGAATCACTCAGGCTCAAGATCAATTTACATTTGAGGATGTAATGAAGTTTGAGGACATTAAGACTCCCGCTATCTCTGCAAATGGTGAATGGGTAGCTTTTGGAGTGTGGCCCGAGATTGGGGATGGGGAAGTCACGATAAAGGATGTTAACGGCCGTCAGCAGTTCACAATAGAAAGGGGTGAACGGCCTCAGCTTTCAAAAAACGGCAGATGGGCAGGGGCTCTCGTTCAGCCGCCATACATTGAGGCTCACAACGCCGGCCGGGATGCTCCAAGACCGGGCCTCACGCTGCTTAACACCTCATCCGGTGAAACAGAAGATTTGCAAAGAGTTCAAAGCTTCTCCTTTTCAAATGATGGGAACTGGGCTCTTGTACGACATCATCAGGATGAAGAGATTTCTGATTTGAAGCATGATAACCCTCACCTGGGCAGTCCGGTTACTCTTGTCAGGCTGGGAACTGACGAGAAGCACACTATCCCATTTGTAAATGAAGCATCCATCGACAGCACATCAGGCTACTTGGTTTATGCCACCGTGGATACATCCGGCCAGGAAAATGGCTTGTATGCTATCAATTTGAAAGAGGATCAAAGAGAACAGAAAAAGATTTTGGGGACTGAGCACGCTTACTACACCAATTTAACCTGGGATCAGCAACGGTTGCGTATTGCCATGACGGCAACCCAACTCGATACATCAAAGAAATACCGTCCATTTGACGCATCTATTATGGCATGGGACCTGGATGGAGGTGAACCTGAAATTTTGATGTCGCCGGATGATGTTCAGGAAGGGTATCGCCTGCGGGCCAGAAATAACCTGACCTGGAGCCGCGACGGTGAACGACTCTTTTTTGGAGTAAAAAGTGCCGATATGGTGGCACTCGACGAGCGCGATGAGGAGTCCGATTCACTGACTGCAGAGAACCTTTACAGTCTCGATCGCATTCTGAGTGACATTGAAGGCAAGGTTTGGCATTGGGATGATCCCCAGATCAAAACCCATGAAAAACAGACGTGGAACAGCCGAAAGAACCATCTTTTTACAGCTGTATATCATGTTGGAGATAAAAAAGCCGTGCAGCTGGCAACGAAAGAGATACCGGATGTACGTCCGGTTCACCATTCCGGAAAAGCGATGGGGTGGACTGACCTTCCCTATCAAAAGCTAAGAACATGGGATGGCACCTATCGGGATCACTATTTGATTGATCTTGAAACCGGTGAAGCAGAGCGATTTTTGGAGATGCAAAGATTTGGCGCATCTCTTTCGCCTAACGGGTTGTTTGCTGCCTGGTTCGATGGTGATGACTGGCATCTGAAGAATGTCGATACCGGTCTCTCAAGGAACCTTACAGCAGATATTCCAACTCCGTTTTATGATGAAGACAACGACCGTCCGCAGCCATCCGGATCTTATGGTATTGCCGGCTGGACCGATAATGATGAGTCGGTTCTGATCTACGATAAATATGATATATGGCATTTCAACACCCGGAGCGGCCATCCAAGTAATATCACGGCAGGACAGGGCAGGGATGAGCAGCGAATATTCCGGATAAGGGATCTCAATCCTGAAAAAGAGACCTTCGCAAGAAATGAGCGATTGCTGCTGACGATGTATCACGATTGGTATAAAAACTATGGCTTTTACGAAGCCCGCCTTGGCCGCTCCGGGGTAAGCCGGATTTTGGAGGATGACAAGAAATATAATGTAGTGGCTCTTGCCGAGCATGACGATGCGATACTTTTTACGCAGGAAACCTACCGCGAGTATCCGAATTTGTGGGTGGCATCCGATCAAAGATTTCGGAATCCACGACAGGTCTCCAATCTACATGAGGACCTTACAGAGAGATTTGCCTGGGGGCACGCCGAATTGGTAGACTGGTACAACATGGATGGTAAGGTTGTGCAGGGAATACTGATCTATCCCGGAAATTATGAACCCGGAAAACAGTACCCTGTTTTTATCTACTACTATGAGAGGTTTTCACAAAGGCTTTACGATTTCAATACGCCGGTTACAAATCACAGGCCGAATATTGCTCAGTACACCAGCGACGGTTATGCGGTATTTCTTCCCGATATCTGGTTCGATGTGCCGATTCCGGGTTACTCTGCAACCAAAAATCTGGTGCCGGGCGTACATAAACTGATTGAAATGGGTGTGGCTGATCCCGATGCTATCGGGCTGCATGGGCACTCATGGAGCGGATACCTGACGGCACAGGTGGTAACGGAAACCGACATGTTTGCAGCGGCCGTTGCGGGCGCCCCTGTAGGCAACATGACCAGTGCATACAGTGGTATCCGGTGGGGTACAGGCCTGGCCCGGCAGTTTCAGTATGAACAGGCACAAAGCCGGCTTGGCGTGAGTATGTGGGAGAACCTGGCGCCATACATTGAAAATTCACCGGTCTTTTTTGCGGATCGCATTAACACACCGTTGATGATTCAGCATGGCGATGCCGATGAAGCAGTGCCGTGGTACCAGTCTATAGAGCTCTATCTTGCTCTGCGCAGAAATGGTAAGGAGTCTGTATTTCTTCACTATTACGATGAACCCCACCACCTCAGAAAAATGGCAAACCGTCTCGACTATGCCATAAAAATGAAAGAGTATATGGATCACTATCTGAAAGGAGAACCTGCTCCGGCCTGGATTACCGATGGAGTTCCATATCGTGGAGAATAAATTGAACGGACCCCGTGCCGGTAGATGATATTGAGATAGCCGCCGCCGGTTGCTGATGCACATTTTAATAATTTGCAATACCGGCCTGAAAAATCCCTCTTGTTTATTAAGTAACGAGAGGGGTTTACATTCTTTTGGATTTATAAATTCAAATTCATTGTTTATAAGTTAAACCATCAATCAAAAACCAGGTTTAAATATGAAATGGAGAGTTTATTTATCCGGAGAAATTCATTCCGATTGGCGGGATGAAATCAAAAAAGGGGTCGAAGAAGAGAATCTGCCCGTTGAGATCACCGCTCCCGTAACCGATCATCCTGCTAGCGACAATGTAGGAGTGGATATTTTGGGGCCGGAAGAGAGTGATTTCTGGAAAGATCATAAAGGCGGTAAAATCAATGCTATCAGAACCAGGACAGAGATAGAGAGAGCTGATATTGTTGTAGTTAAATTTGGAGAAAAATACCGTCAGTGGAACGCAGCTTTTGATGCAGGGTATGCTTCAGCGCTTGGTAAAAAGCTGATTGTTATGCACTCTGCAGAGCATACTCATGCCTTAAAAGAGGTTGATGCTGCCGCGCTTGCGGTTGCTGAGAAACCCGGGCAGGTAATTGAGATCCTGAGATATGTGACAGTGAAAGAGTAAGGAGAGGTACCGGCCATGGGTTCAATATTTTGTGCCCGAGAGGCTAGATAGCGTAGTCTCTATTTGCCAAATATGTCGCCTCTGATGTGCATCAAGTACGAGCAGAAGATCTGTAATCGACATGGGCAACCACTTAATAACCGGATTCTTTCCCTTGGTTCGATTCAGATCTATCTGTTGTTTTTGAAAATAGAGAATCCATTCTGTTAATTCATTTTCTGTATTCAAGAGTTTGGAGATGATGTCCTCTGCAGTTCTCTCAGAATAGACGGGTTGCATTGGCTCAACTGTTTTAACCTTAACCTTGTAGGGTGGCTCAAGAAACTTGATAAACTGACGGCAAAGAAATCCTGCGCGTAAGGAGTTGATCTCCTCATTAGATACAACCGGGTTTGCCGCAGCCTTTTCAATCTCTGTAAGATAGAGTGTATTAAACTGGACAAGGTGATTGCACACCTCAGCTGCGCTCCATGTATCGGCAGTAGGTTTCTGGATAAATAGATCTTCCGGAACGTTGTGGAACTCCTCTATTCTGCTTTTAACGGCTTCAAATTGATCCAGAAGTTGTTCAAAGGTTCTGTTTTTCTTCATATAAAGGTGAATGATTTCATCTTGAAAAAGTAACAAAATTCATTTTAAAAAGAGTGTAGAGCTGAAAATCTTGTGCTTTACTTAATATCGTAGATATACGATATTGCAATATGGCAATCAACAAATCATCTTCATTCAATCAGCGAAGCCAGGATCTGGCAGGGTACGCATCGGCAGTAGCTCATCCTGCAAAAGTAATCCTATTGGAGAGGCTTGCACTGTACGGTACTCAAACCTGCGGAGAGTTAGCCAACGCTCTGCCCCTGGCACAATCTACAGTATCGCAGCACCTGAAGAGTTTAACCCGGTCTGGTTTGATAGTGATGGAGGTGGACGGTTTAAAATCCAACTATTCACTTGATCTGAAATCAGTTGAAGAGATGCGAACACGGGTTGACGAGTTAATGAACAAATTGAGTAATCCGATGATTTAAATGCCGGATAATGATCCTATAGTTCCTCAATAAAATGTTGAATGCTGAATAATGATTGAAACCAACCATACATCTCCCATGTCTTTATACTAATAAATAAGGCTGTTAATACATATTCAGGATACTCTATGGGACCGGTAATATTAAAATTTAACCGGGAGTGATATTATTCACCTTCAAATAACGCTTAGGTAGTAAATGGACAGGGTATTTATTATTTAAAATTAGTGATCGTTTAAGAGGTGTCAATCAGGAACTGTGAAACTAACAGTACGTATAAACCATTAGTATTTTTTAACGAAATTATTTGTAACAAATGCCCTGCTCAACTCTCTTGTATGTAGAAATAAATAACAGTTAAACGGCTAACTGTTCCTAAGTATAGCAATCAGTTGTTTCTTTAAAGTAAGCGTATAAAATATAAAGATTTAGCAATCTAATAAACACCTTTTAAACACATCTAAATGACGACATATATGATTGAGGGCCGCGAAAATAGGGAATTGGAATACAAAATTGATCTGTATATCGACGGTAAACTCACAAATAATGAAATTGATGAGCTGTGGGTTGAGTTGATCCAGGATGAATACTATCTGGACTATCTTAAAACAGCAGCCAGTCTTAAAGTTCTGGTTGAGGAAACAGAGCAAAAGAAGCCCCGTGTTCACAAGATGTTAACTCAACGGAAATGGTATGCGGCTGCAGCTGTATTATTAATGGCCGTCACGCTTTCAGTTTTTAGCATTACAGGCGACCAGGTTACTGCAATCAGTCCGATATCAAGTATTGAACTCGACTACTACAGGTCTGCAGAGGGAGTGGTGGCAGAAACGGTCAACTCAGATAGAATAATACTAGCCATTTCTGCAGCAAACAGAGGTGAAATCCAGTCGGCTCTGACCATGCTTGACAATCTGTTAGAGACAAGCCAGGACGTATATGAAACGCATAAACTTTTGGTCACTGCGGGTTCTATTCTATACAATTCCGGAATGTATGAACTGGCAGCCGATCGGTTTGAGGCGGGGATAGAGCTCAATTCCGATAATATGCTTCTGCTGGAAAGAAACTACTGGTACCTCGGTAATACCTACTTTCAGCTGAACAAAATAGTAGAAGCCAAAGCAGCTCTTGAAAAAGCGTACGAACTGAACGGAGCATATAGCAGAATAGCAGCCAGCTATCTTAAAGCTCTTTCCGAGTAATTCGGTCTCTGCATAAGTAATTCTCATCTTTTAAAAACACCCTCTTCAGGAAGCTTGCAGAGGGTGTTTTTCGTTTCTGATTACACGCTAAAACGGCACATCCCTCATTCGCATACTACCTAAGTATAATCAGGCAAC
>REDT01000303.1 GCA_007693295.1 Balneolaceae bacterium | reverse complement strand
CAAAAAATTGAAGAAATCGAAAGCCCCAATGTGGATCTTTAAAGCACTGAAGCCCTTTTCAAAAACCATCGATTTTCAATACAATATTCTGCACGCCATTAATCACTATGACGAGCAGTTTCAGTCTGAAAAAACCTGGGATGAACTTGGGAAGCCCAAACAGACTTTAAAAGAGTTCGCAGGAAAATTGGATTACAAAGCATTATATTTAATAAATTTACAATACTCTTAACATATTTACTGTGAGATATCCGGGGTAGGGATTTCTCTTTTCCCCTGATTTCACTTACTATCCTGAATGGAAAAAAGGAGCACCAAAGTCTGCTTTATTATAAATCCGAACGCGGGCAGGAACAGATCCAAAAAATACCTCAGCTGGCTGAAACGGGAAGCCGGGATTCGTTGGCACAATTTTGAGATTGTACTCACAAAAAAAGATGAATCTGTAATTGAGCTTGCTGCAGATAAAGCACAATCATTCGATATTCTGGTTGCGTGTGGAGGTGACGGTACGGTAAACCAGGTAGTTAATGGCATTGAGGGCTCAGGCAAGACTCTCGCCGTATTGCCCCTTGGTACCGGCAATGATTTTGTGCGATCGCTCGGTTTACCCGATTCTCCGGAAGAGTGCCTTCAGCTCATCTACAATGAAAAATCAGTGGCTGTGGATCTGATTCGCTGTGAAGGGGATGTTGAGTACATCTGCATTAATACACTGGGAATCGGCCTGGATGGCCTGGCAAATTACCACACCAAGTCGTTCAAACGCCTGAAGGGAGCAATCGTCTATGTAGTTGGAGCAATTAAAGCCGCTTTTCAGTTTCGCGGAGCACATTTCAACCTTAAGATTGATGGGGAAGATTATTCAGATCAGTACCTTATGATTACAGTCTGTAATGGAAGCTGGGAGGGTGGACAATTTTATCTTGCACCGGAGGCAAGTTTGACAGACGGGTTTTTTGATGTGGTAACGATTCGGAAGATTTCCCTTATACGGGTTTTTATCTATCTGCTCAGTTTTAGAAGGGGGCCGGCTGCCTGGATGAGTGCCTTAAACACCAGGAAATCACAAACGCTTGTTTTTGGGTGCGATAAGCCCATTACCGTGCATGCTGACGGTGAAAATTTAGGCACAACTATTACGCATTTGAAGATAAAAATTGAAAAAGCAGCTTTGGATGTAATTTCAAGCTACTGAATCTCGTAGTACTCTTCGTACACGTATTCCCATAGATCAGCAAGATCAGAGCCTTTATTGTGAGGATTTTTGGAGGATGAAGATTTCATTGCATCAATACAGGCACGCTCTCGTGCGTGGTGGATTGCCCGTAACTGGTGCTTTGTGGGGTTCTCAATCATCTCCTCAAATTTTTCTTCGACAGCCATAAGTTTGATTTGTTTTAAATAGTTTAAAATGTAACAATATTTGAATAAGTCAAATAATTTTAAATAGCCTTAATCTTTGTTTGCACCACTATATATAACTCATAAATTGGCATTTTAGTTCCTTTATCCTCCTGAAATGCAACTAATTAACAACTTATTATGGAAGATATGCGTAAACCCCTGCACCCGGACGGCCCCGAATTTTCAACATTTGCAATAGGCCTCTGGAGACTGCATGAGTGGAATATGAGTGTTGATCATTGTATTGAGTTTATTGAGCAGTGTATCGAATTGGGGTGTACTACCTTCGATCATGCCGACATCTACGGAGACTACGGAAATGAAGCCCTTTTTGGTGAAGCTCTCAAAAAAAGGCCCGATCTTCGCGAAAAGATGGAATTGACAACCAAATGCGGAATCTGCCTTACTACCGGCAATCGCCCCGGCCACTCCATCCAGCACTACAACACAACAGGGAGTTATATCCGTAACTCCGTCGAGAGATCACTTCAACAGCTAAACACCGATTACCTCGATCTTTTGCTCATACACAGGCCCGACCCTCTGATGGATGCCTCTGAAATGGCGGATACCTTTTTGCAGCTGATTGATGAGGGAAAAATCAACCATGTGGGTGTATCCAATTTCACTCCCTCCCAGTACAATCTTCTGCAGAGCAGGCTAGATCTGCCGCTCGTCACCAACCAGGTGGAGTGTTCTTTGCTTCATACCGATCCTCTTTTTGATGGAACCTTTGATCAGGCTCAAATGCTGAAATTTTCACCGATGATCTGGTCGCCCTTTGCCGGAGGCAGATTTTTCCACGAAGAGAGCCCCCGGGCCCAACGGGTTCGCCACCTCAGCCACGAACTTTCCATAAAATACAGTGCTTCATTAGAGCAGATCTGCCTGGCCTGGCTGCTGATGCTTCCCTGCAATCCTCTGCCTGTTCTGGGAACCGGAAAAATAGACCGTATTGAACGCGCCTCAAAGGCTCCGGCAATAGAACTTGAGCGGCAAGACTGGTACCGGCTGCTTGAAGCCTCGCGGGGCCATGGCGTTGCCTGATTTACTGATTAACCTTTTTGACAAAGCTGCCTTTTTCCTTACATTTTCACATAATTTCGGCACCCCATCCTGCATGAAAACAGGTACTCTTTTGAACAGGGATTATATACTAACTTAAGATTTAACCTCCTCTTTATGGATTTATTTGATAAACTCGAAGGACGTCCCGGACCTTTAGGCCAATTTACTGCAGACGGTTATGGCTACTACACCTTTCCCAAACTTGAAGGGCCGATCGGTCCCGAGATGACATTTAATGGCAAAGATATGATCGTTTGGAGTATTAACGACTATCTGAGCATTGGAAATCACCCGGAAATCAGAAAGGTTGATGCAGAGGCCGCTGAAAAGTATGGGTTCAGCAGTCCAATGGGCGCACGCCTGATGACCGGCAATTCAGACGAACATGAAGCCCTGGAGCGGGAACTGTCTGATTTCATGCACAAGCCGCAATCTCTTTTGCTCAACTATGGTTACCAGGGGATAATGAGTGTAATCCACGCCCTTGTAGACAGAAACGACTTTTTGATCTATGATGAGCTTAGTCACGCCTGTATTGTTGATGGAAAGCAGCTTGCAATGGCAGAGAAATCCGTTTTTAAGCACAACGATATTGAAAGCCTCGAAAAGCAATTAAAACGGGCAGCCAGCAGAATGAAACCCAATTCATCTATCCTGGTGGTTACGGAAGGCGTTTTTGGCATGACAGGCGATCTTGGGAAACTGAAGGAGATTATTGCCCTGAAGGAGAAGTATCCGTTCCGGCTTCTTGTTGATGATGCACACGGTTTTGGCACGCTGGGCCACGATGGCTCAGGTGCAGGTACCCAGCTGGGATGCCACGAAGGGATTGATATCTATTTTGGTACATTTGCAAAAGCTGTAGCATTAATTGGTGCTTTTGTGGCTACCGAGCCTCGTGTAATTGAATTCCTGAAGGCAAATACCCGAAGTCAGATATTCGCCAAATCGCTTCCCATGCCCCTGGTGGTATCAGCCAGGGCAAGACTTAAATTAATTCGTGAAAACCCACAGTGGCGGGAAAAACTCTGGGACAACACGCACAAACTCCGTAAAGGCTTAATTGACTTAGGGTACAATGTACTCCCATCCGAGAGCCCTGTTACCCCGGTATTAACAGCGGGAAGTACTGAATTGTGCACCACAATTATGCGCGAAATGCGCGAAGAGCATGGCGTGTTTGTGAGCGGTGTGGCCTATCCGGTGGTACCGAAGGGTATTGTTTTGATCCGGCTTATTCCGATGGCCGGACACACTGATGAGCACATCCAAAAAACCCTGAAAGCATTTGAAGCGATCAAACCGATTGTTTTTCAAAGTTCAGAGGAGAAAATGACCGCATAAGAAGTTTTATGTAGATGTTATCAATTCTCCCCTCCTTCGCAAGGAGGGGCCGGGGGTGGTTGGAACGGATTTTTTTTGGTAAAACATTGTGAAGAATGAACATGATCTATTTAAACCACCCCTTGCCGTAGGCATCCCTGCGGGGAAATCGCTTCGCGGGTAAAAAGATGAGCCCCTCCTTGCCCCGAAGGGACCACTACGTGGGAAAGGAGGGGACTTTCAGGGCCTCAATCAAAATATTGTTAATCGAACTCAGGTTAAAAGCGCCGCGTTTAACATCACGGCGCTTTTTTTATGCCTCAAATTCTCATTATGGAGTCCCTCATTTTTTCTATTTTATCCACAATTCAAAAACCTTTAGTCATTCAATTATGATGCGACGAATTTGTTACCTGCTTCTGCCGGCTCTATTTATTCTTACTTTTGCAGAATCTCATGCACAGGATGTACCTGAAAATCTCACCCTGAAAGAGATTTTTCATGAGCCTGTAATTCCCGGTATTCGTCCTCAATTCAGGCACTTTTCTGCTTCCATGGATTCAATCTATTACTCCTGGAACGACTCATCCTATTTCGAAACCGGTATCTACAGAATAGCTGTAACCGGCGGAGAGCCTGAGGCAGTGGAAAATACACCCCAAAGGCCCATACACTCTCCAAACAATCGCATGATTGCCTTTACGGATAAGGGGAATATTTATATATCCAATACAGACGGATCAAATGTGCGCCGTATAGTGGCCTCCAAGGAGCGCGACTACAGCCCGGTTTGGTCACCTAACAGCCGAAAAATCGCGTTTATGCGAGGTGGAGACGTATGGGTTACTCATATATCCAGGCCGGAATTGATCCAGGTAACCCGTCGCGGTAATAGTGAACCAAGTTTTTCGATAGACACCTGGGCAGGAAATAATTCACTTGTGCTACGCCAGGCCGATAACTCAGATGCACGTACCATCTACTTTCCCGAATATGTGGATGAATTCGTAAAACCCGGGGCTTCCCGGCGTGGAATTCCCGAAGTTACTTTTTACATGGCCAACGTAGACTCTGCCAAAGTTGATACACTTCTCACCGGCTATAACCGATCATCAGCGCGGGCCGGTTTTTCCGGGAATTTTATCCTGATCGACGCCTCTGACAATGCCCTGAAGGAGAGAAAGATGTTTCTCTTTGATACCCGCAATGGAAACGAATCCATTCTGTTTGAAGATGAAACTGAAGGGTGGCTTCACGGCACCTATTCTGAATTTGCCCCGCGAACCGACCGCCTCATTTTTCTCTCTGAGGAGTCGGGCTGGAATCATCTCTATCTTGCCAATGCATTAACCTCATCGGTTACCCAGCTCACATCCGGTGATTTTGAAATCACCTGGGCAAGATGGCTCGACGATCAAAAGATCATCTACGCAAGCAACGAAGCTGATTACGGCGAGCGCCACATATTTATTCACAACCTTCGTGACGGCTCAACCCAACAGTTAACCGAGCGCGAAGCTTATCGCTACCAGTTTGTCCTTTCGCCCGATAAATCTACTTTGGTATATGCAAAAACCTATTTCAACGAACCCTACGAGCTTTTCAAAATTGACTTGAACAACCCCGGCGAAGAGATCAGGCTTACCGATACGGTTCCTGAACGGTTTTCGGAGTTCAACTGGCAGAAAGAGGAATATGTGCACTTTACCGGGCGAGACGGTGAAACGCTGCTGCCGATGTCGGTTCTGTATCCTGAAAATTACGACCCCGAACGGCAATATCCGGTTGTGGTATTTGCACACGGAGCCGGATCACTTCAGAATGTGTACAAGGGCTGGTCGAACAACTACTGGCGCGAATACATGTTTCACCAATATCTGTTACTGCACAACTATGTGGTTGTGGAAGTAGACTTTCGTCACAGCACCGGTTATGGCCGCAAATTTCGTGAAGATGTAACCAACTGGATGGGCAAATATGAAACCGAAGATATCGTTGACGGCCTCGACTGGCTGCAGGAACAGACCGGCGGTGCACTCGATCTGGATAATGTGGGGATCTATGGCGGAAGTTATGGCGGCTTCATGGCACTCTATGCCGTATCGTACAAACCTGACCGTTTTCATGCAGGCGCTGCACTTCGCAAGGTAACCAACTGGAGAAATTACTATTATGCCAATCCCTGGTATACGCTGCCGCGCCTGGGTGACCCGGATGAGGTGCCCAACCACTACGATCGCAGCTCTCCGCTAACCTACGCTCCCGAGCTGGAACGGCCTGTAATTCTCCTGCACGGATTGATTGATGACAATGTTGGCGTTCAGGACGCTTTTCATTATGCCGAAGAGCTGATCCAACACGGCAATACCAATTTTGAAATGATGATCTACCCTTCGGAGCGCCACGGTTTTACCAGCCCGCACTCCTGGTATGATGAGTACCTGAGGATCTTTGAATTTTTTGAAAAACATTTGAAATAACAGTTTCCCGGTTTGCCAGTGATCAGTTCCAACAGTGATGCCGTAGTTCAGTGATAAGGGGCTACATCACTGGTACTGATCAATGCCGCGCTGAAATTCTGAGGAATTGGCAGACTCAACTCATCTTTTCCTGGTTATCGTTACGAATCATTTGTAGCAAAATGATCTATTTCCCTGAAAAACTGTAAAAATCTTTACATGTTACGTCATAAAGAAATTCTTTCGACTCTCTTTATCATTCTGATTCTACTCAGTCCGGCTCTGCTATCTGCTCAACAGAGTGATCGGCCCCACAGGGACCTAAGAGTTACCATTGTTCCGGGCCTGGGCACCAACGGTATGGAAGCTCAAAATTACACTTCCAAATACTCTTTTAACCTGATAGCCGGGTATCATGGCGGTATTGACCGGTTTGAGATCGGGCCGGTTAATATCAATCGGTTTTATACGCGGGGCTTGCAAATTGGAGTTGTTAATTACTCGGGCGGCGTGATGCAGGGTATAAACCTCGCCGGTGCTGTCAATTTTTCAAGACGGGACATGAGGGGCTTACAGGTTGCAGGATTGGTAAATGCTTCGGAAGGAGTTATCCAGGGAATACAGCTTGCCGGTATTGCAAACTCCAACTGGCAGAGCACACTCGGGATACAGGTTGCGGGGATCACAAATATTTCCCGGCAGGAAGTGCAGGGAGTACAATTTGCAGGAGTGGTAAACGCCAGCTATGACAATGCACAGGGAATCTATTTTGCCGGGTTTGGAAACTTTAATACCGGCCATGCCCAGGGCTTTTTCTTTTCAGGAGTTACGAATGTGGCAACAGATTTTCAAGGCTTTTCAAGTGCCGGCCTGGTAAATGTAACCCGGTATATGCATGGAATTCAATTTTCAGGTCTTCTCAATGTAGCCTATCGGGCCACAGGCATGCAAATAGGGCTGGTCAATGTTGCCAGAGAGTTTAGTGGTTTTCCCGTTGGGCTCATTAGCGCCTATGGCAATGGCCGCCATAACATTGATCTTTGGACCACTGATGGGGGTTTTACCCACATCGGATTAAAACTTGGTACCCGGCACATCTACAATATGGTGTCTCTGGGCTATAATCCGTTGATTGAAAAGGAGGACGTGTGGAGCTGGGGATGGACCATCGGCTCCTACCGCGACCTGGCAGAACGCTTTTATGATTCCAAATATGATGGTTATTTCTCCAAGAGTGACTTTAGCATTCAAAACATTCAGCAAGGCCGTGCTGCCATCTCTCTTGATAACATCTACAGCTACCGCTTAATGCTGGGTAAAGATTTCCGGAGTGGTTTTAAAATGTATGCGGGCCCATCCCTCAACCTGCTTATATCCAAGAAGGAGATAGCGAACGAATACACCTGGTACTCCATCCTATCAGGTACAACCCGTGACCGCGGATGGCGGGTATGGTTAGGTTTTTCTGTGGGAATGCAGTTTTTTAGCCACTAAGATCCCTACGTGATGGCACCGGAGCATATAAACCTGAGTTCCCCAAAGGGATCCCTACGGGGCGATTCTAAAATTTTGAAAAATGAGACTCCCCTCCTTTC
>REDT01000288.1 GCA_007693295.1 Balneolaceae bacterium | reverse complement strand
CACCCAAAACCTCCGTATCAATTCATGCAAAATCACGAAATAGAATCGGAGGTTGGTTCAAGGGTTCCGGGCCATAGAATCGCGGAATCAACCCCCTGCCAACTCCATGATACGATTAATCACAAAGATCATATAGCCGATCACCCCGGCAAAAAAACCGGTCATAATCACAAAAAAGATATAGCCGGTAGCATAAGATGAGATAAGCCTGATCCAGTCCATTATTCCGGCAGGGCGCAGGTAGAGCTGGTAGATCCAGATCATCACGCCCGCTACCAAAACAGCGGGCAGGGTAGAGTTCACAAAAGGATCGGTCAGTGAATAACCCAAAAACATCCATATCGGGATAAGAGGGAGAAGTGCAATCATCGAAGCACCCACCGCGTAGCTGTTCAGAATCAGGTTGCTGTAGAATCCCTCCATCTCATTTCGCAAAAAGATCAGTCCGCCGATTGAAAGCATCGGGATAAAAATAACTACCAGGGCCAGTGGAAGAAGCTGGGTGGACGCACGCACGTTGCTCACCTGGATCCACTCTGCAATCTCCTGCATCTGTTCGTTTCCCTCTTCCGGCACAAGGCCGGCCGCATCGGGCTCAAAGCTGAAATCAACCAAAAGTGTATTCAGCAGGAGCATGGCAATCATCCCGATCATGATAAACTTAAAGGGATGCATAAACCTGCTGCCGCCGTTTTCTTCGCCATGCAGAAAGGTGTCAATTACGTTTCGTGGTGTGCTGTAGAGCTGTTGAAAGGTTTCGATATATGATTTAAGCATGAGTTGATCTTGGTTAACCGAAGGTTCGTTTCATGTCAAGTGTGGTTGGACCGGAATTTTTTTCTGGTAAAATTATTGTGAAAAATGAACATGATCCATTTGAACCACCCCTTATTTTCCCGCCAGCTTGCGGGTTCAAAAAATGAGCGCTCGGAGTCCCTTCTTGCCCAGAGATGCCTATGGCAGATCACTATGTGGGAAAGGAGGGGATTGTTCTGATCACCTGATACTAGATCATTGACATGACATTAGTTTGTGGCAAGATAACAACTAAAGATCATTTTTTCCGTTTATCAGGTAATGTTGACTAAGTATCAGTTAAACTGAAGTAAAAATATATTTTCTTTAAACGGGCTGTTTTGTATCGGGCGAATTATTATATATTCTAAGGCAACAAAATTATTATCCAATATCTGTATATGACGTGAAAATACTGCATCTATCTTCTATTCTTAAAACCGCCCTGTTTGGAGTTGTACTTTTACTCGGAACAATAGCTTGTTCAGGCACTGAACATCTCAGCGAAACTACCACAACCACCGAATCTATTGAACTGCAGCCTGACCGGTCTGATATGGAGGCCCTCTTTTGGGCTCGTATCGACAGCTCACGGATGAACTTTGTGCAGGCTGATATCGATTTTATGACCGATATGATTGCCCACCACGCCCAGGCGCTGATTATGTCGAGACTGGCACCGGAGAATGAGGCCGACCGGTCGATTCAGGTTCTGGCGGCACGGATTATCAACGCTCAGCATGATGAGATCGGCACTATGCAGAAATGGCTGCGCGATCGTGGACAGCCCGTTCCTGAAGTACATATCGATGGATTGAACCTGATGATACACATGGAAGAAGTGGAGGATGATGGAATGGATCATTCCGAAATGCACCACGATCATGATCATGACGCCGCGAACCACCACGACCATGCTATGGATCACGGTGAGGATCATATGGGTATGGGGCACCACCACGATATGCCGGGGATGCTTACCCAGGAGCAGCTGGAAGAGCTTGCGGGTTTAAAGGGAAGAGAGTTCGACAGAACCTTTTTGAAATTTATGATTGAGCATCACAAAGGTGCCATTATTATGGTTGACCAGCTTTTTAGTTCGGACGGTGCCGCATTAGACCGCGAAGCTTTTGATTTAGCCTCGGGCATAAATGCAGAACAGATTACAGAGATTGAACGCATGAAACTGATGCTTGAGCAGATGGAATAAAGAGTATCGAATCAGCTCAAACAGTGCTTGATGAAATAAAATTGTCTTTAACGGGTTTTTGAAACTCAAAACAACAACAAAAAAACAGGTATGAAAAAGTTAGTTACAGGAGTCTTATTTACAGTTGCTGCGCTGGTAGGCGTATACAGCTGCACATCTACAGAGATGATGCCGCAGCAAAGCAGTACATCAACCATAATGCCGCTTGCAGAAGCAGAGAGGCCTACTCCGGACCCTCGTGTTGGTTTAGCCGCCGGACTGTTTGATGCCGAAGAGACAATATGGAATTTACGCTTACTCTCCGCAACAACACCTCCCGAAAAATTTATTGGCTCCTGGGCTACTGACCTGGCTTTTAAAGACAACTATGCCATCCAGGGCAGCTACAACGGATTTGTGATTTGGGACATCTCAAATCCCGAGAATCCTGAAGTTGCGGTCGACTTTTTGTGCCCGGCATCACAAAGTGATGTTTCGGTCTATGGAGATCTTCTATTCGTGTCGGGTGAAGGTTTGGGCGGACGCCTGGACTGCGGAACTGAAGGTGTGCAAAGTACGGTAAGCGAGGAGAGGCTTCGGGGAATACGAATATTTGATATTTCCGATATCCACAATCCTGAGTATCTCTCCAACGTACAGACCTGCCGGGGATCACACACCCACTCTGTGCTGGTGGATCCTAATGATGACGAAAATATCTTTGTATATGTATCCGGTTCCGCACCTGTTCGTCCCGAAGATGAACTTCCGGGATGTGTAGGCGCGATGCCTGATGAAGACCCTGATAGTGCACTTTTCAGAATTGAAATTATACAGGTTCCTTTAGCAAATCCTCAGGATGCAGCTGTAGTAAATGCTCCGAGAATTTTTGAAGGCCTAACCGCACCACCTCGTCACGGTCTTGCCCCTGAAGAGCAGGCTGTTGTAGACAGAGCGATTGAACAAGGCCGGTTTGTTGCAACATATAACAATACTCCACAGATATTAAATGACCGAATGGTTGCCGGATTTCTGCAACAAATAGTAGAAGAAAGGGGTGGTTCAGGTGAACCGACTGAAGCTGACAGCACGTTGCTAAGAGAAAATTTAGATGAACTATACGGAGAGTGGATGGATGAGCGTATGGCTGCACGCGGTCGCGGCCAGGACGTTGGGCCTAACCAGTGCCACGATATTACACTCTACCCGGAAATTGGGCTTGCCGGAGGCGCTTGTGAAGGTTACGGTCTGCTGCTTGATATCACGGATCCCATTAATCCCGTAAGAATTGACGCCGTTGCTGATTCTAACTTTGCATACTGGCATTCAGCTACATTTAACAACGACGGAACAACCGTGCTGTTTACCGACGAATGGGGAGGAGGAACACAGCCTAAATGTCGTGAAACCGATCCATACGAGTGGGGCGCAAATGCAATTTATTCTATTGTTGACGGTAAGATGGAGTTCCAAAGTTATTTCAAAATGGATGCTCCACAAACAAGCACCGAAAACTGTGTGGCTCACAACGGATCTATGATCCCTGTTCCGGGCCGAGATATAATGGTGCAGTCGTGGTACCAGGGCGGTATAAACATGTTTGATTTTACGGATCCCAAAAACCCCATAGAGATCGCATTTCACGACCGTGGCCCCATCAGCAGTGAGCGCATGGAAGTGGGCGGAAGCTGGTCGATCTACTGGTACAACGGCGTGTTGATAAACTCTGAAATTGCGCGTGGTCTCGACATATTTGAACTGGTTCCGAGTGATTTTCTAACGGAAAATGAGATAGCGGCATCCAAAACGGTAAACATGGATTATTTCAATCCACAAGGGCAGCCTAAGTTTACCTGGCCGGCATCTTATGAACTGGCACGCGCCTACATTGATCAGCTCGAGAGAAACAGGGAGCTGGATTTCGATAATCTTCAGATGTTGAGGAGAGGAATTTCACAGGCAGAAAGAACGGGAGGTTCTGAAAAGTCCCGCCTGTTGAATCAGCTTGCCGGTGAGGTCACAACTATGGCCGGTGCTTCAGCCAACAGCGATAAAATGAATAAACTGGCTGAAACAATGAGAGATCTTGCTTCAGACTAGCAGGGCAAGTCTCTGACAGGTAATAACTACAAGAATTAAAAAAGCCGACAGCTTAAAAAAAGCTGGCGGCTTTTTTTTGTTGAGCTAAAAAATAGAGTACCGGCATTGGGTTTTTAAGTGACCGTAACACCTATCGATTTTAACGGTTAGTTAGTTAATAGTATTAGAAATAGTTAAGAAACTTTGTAACCAATGTGTTTTCCGATCGTCCTACTTCTGAATCAAAAATTGAGGGCCATGGAAACGCAAGAATTAAAAGGAACTATAGTCATTGTTGAAGACAATCATCTTCTTTCACTTGTTTTGGGGAAAATAGTTGAAAAGCTTGGATATAGAGTTTTAGCAAAAGCTTCAAATGGCCAAGATGCCATCCGAAAGATAAAACATCATAATCCCGATATTGTGTTAATGGATGTCTCTCTGGATGATGGATTTGATGGTATTGAAACCGGCTATCTGATTCGCACTTTTACAGATGTGCCAATCATCTATATTTCGGGCTATTCAGACAGCCGTAATATCGCCCGGGCCGGAAAAACTAACTATGTTGATTATCTTATAAAACCTGTAACTCAGGATGATCTTGTGATTCCTTTGAGCAATGCAATTCAAAGAGGCCGGGAATACTGCATAAACCAGGCGAGTTAATACGAAAGCCGTCAGTTCAAAAATTTTGGGGGTTTTCTGTTGTGATATCATCCTTCATGGGATGCGAGCATGATATCCAATATTGAACAATTATTTCCAGCATGTCTGCCTGCTTCTCTACTGTATCAGGTTTACTGAAATAACCTTGCACGCGATATTGATAGGCCTCTAACATTTTTTCCCTGTCCGGATCATTGCATACAAAAATGAAGGGGATCGATTTTTGTCGCAGGAAATCATCCCTGTCAATTGTCTTTTTAAACTCCATTCCGCTCATACCCGGCATATTCATATCAGAAATGATTAAGAAGATCTCATCTGCATTTTTCTTTAGGTGTTTGAGCGCATCCTTAGCATTGTTGAAGTACTCCACTTCAATATCCCAGTTTTTGTCGTAAAGCGCGTCTTTGAGAAGGTGTTTTTCAAACGCCTGATCATCGACAAGAATAATCTTCCCGGTTACTTTTTTCATTTCGAGTTGTTTAAAGAGTTTGATTACACTCGTGTTGAATAATTTAGAGATATAAAATATCTCAACAACCTGATATTTATGTATATGCAGATATAGAGATAAGAAATCGGTTCAACCTATTTAATTTATGAAATATATTTCCGGTACAACAATCTGATATTTCTTATCCAG
This sequence comes from Balneolaceae bacterium, assembly GCA_007693295.1. Classification (GTDB taxonomy): domain Bacteria; phylum Bacteroidota; class Rhodothermia; order Balneolales; family Balneolaceae; genus Rhodohalobacter. The sequence goes on along the minus strand of REDT01000288.1, from coordinate 2,511 downwards.
CTTGCCACCCTGTATGATTTCTCTTTTACCACTTGCCATGGTTACGATCGACAAATGGAGACGCTTGAATTATGAGTGTACATAATAAGCAGCATTAATTCTGAATTGCCTTCCGCACTACAAAATCAGAAGCAAATTATGGCGTTTATTTAGTATCATTGAACAAAGCCACTAATAAAATTCAACATTATGAAAGAGATAACCCTGAAAGTACCGGACCATAAAATTGATTTTGTCCTGGAGCTGATTGAACAGTTGGGATTAGAGTTTGCCGAAGATACAGAGATCCCTGAAGAGCATAAAGAGATTGTTCGTGAGCGGATAAGAACTTCAGATCCGGAGAAATTGATTCCGTGGAGCGAAGCCCGAAAACAACTGGAGTTTAAATCCAAGAGGAGCAGCAGGTCGTTATTGTACGGGCTGTTCTAAACACCTTTAGGAGTCCACGTATTTGGGAAAGCCGGAAGTAATTAACATAGCTTTAAAAGATGCAAATAATAGATTATATGTACTTTACAATCCTTGAGGGCTTAATGGTTAATACACTATTAAAGGAGGTTCACTTTGGAAACAATACGTTTTCCAATTTTTCAATAGCCGCTTTGTGTTTGTCGCTGTCCATTTTTCTAATGTTCATAAGTTTCCATCGAACACCGGGAAGTTTTTTCAATTTCGGCATCGACATCAATTCCCAATTTGGATCACCTTTTTTAAACGACATCAAAAATTCTTTTTCACCATCCGTTAAATTCCTCAATAATAGTTTGGGCAGCTCTTCTTGAATGTCGATTAACTCATCTAAAATATCCACCTCTGCTGTCATGCCTTCAAACTCATTATAGTAGAGCCTCTCGATATCTATAGCATTAGGATTGAGCAACTCATTGATCGGCCGCGAGTGACTTATCAGATAACACAGAAAAGCCCTTCTCAGATCTTCTGTAATTCCCTCATTCTTCAATAATAATCGGATGTCATACAAATCCCGTGGGTGTTGCCGGTCTAATGCCGCACAAAGTTTGCCCGCATACAAATCTTCAAATGAAAGTGTCTTTACTGCTGCAAACAGTTCAAACTCCTCTTGGAGCGCTGGTGAGAGCTCTCTCTCTGTCGCTTCGTATATTGATCCTCTTAGAACCGTATTCACCTCAAGCATAATCTGGGCGTCTTCAGTCCTGATAATCAACTTACTTACGGTGCCTCCGCTTTTTTGTGAAGTTACTTCTACACCGGGAATACGTTTCTCAAGTTCACCGGCTATCTGTCGAACCCCTTCTTTGATCTCTTCCAGTGAATCCGTTCTGCTCTTTACCGGAAGATATGTTAGATCAATATCCACAGAAAGGCGCGGGAAATCCCGAACAAAAAAGTTTATTGCTGTTCCTCCTTTCAGTGCAAATTGATCTGTGGCTGACAAGAATGGCATCACCCGGATTAACAATCGAACTTGTTGCTGGTATCGCTCTCTCATCGATCCTCTCTATTTACATCAGGTACAACAATCTGATATTTCTTATCCAGCTTGCCTCCCTTTATGATCTCTCTTTTACCACTTCCCATGTCAACGTTCGACAAATCGAGACGTTTAAACCAAGAGTGTGCATAATAATCAGCCAAATAGAGAAACAGCCGTTTTACTTTTATAGATCGGCAACGTTCTAACAATGATTGCAGCACCCCAGGTCGTAATGACGTTAAACCTTCTATGATATAACTTGCTTCATCAAAGCCCTCAAGCTTGGGTATGTCATACACATATTCCAATATGGCTTGCTCCGGTACGGATACATGAACAGGCAAGCCATCTATCACTTTTTCTGTAAGCATAGGTTTCCCACCATCAAACAGATTGACAGACCGGACCTGCATGTCAACTTTCCACTCGTGATTTGCAAACCAAGCCGGTAGTCTCACTTCTGGTGTTTTCCAAAGCGTCACTTTTTGTTGAGCACTTTTCCTTATGTAATGTGCATACCCTTGCACCTCTAAAGCGCTTATTCCCCCAACGTGCACGGAAAGGTCACTAAGGTTTTGCAGTGTATACAAACCACCCGTCCAATTAATCTGTTCATGTGGCCTCTTGTATGCACCTGATTCAAATCTGGTAAGCCAGCCACTTTTTATATAACTATTGGCCAGTTGACGAGACACACCCTTCTCTTCCAACCACTCAGTGGTTATCAGGGTATTTGGCGGCCATTGACTTAATATTTGGTTTAACTTGGTCATAATTTGTAAAGTATTACTTTACATTTATTTCTTAATATAAACCACTAAAAGTTTAAAATAAACCGTATTTGTCAAATTTTACTTTACAAATATTATTTATTTTAAACTATCTTACTATCAAAAACTGACCAATAAACAAAGATTCAGTCTTATGGAATAGGATTTAAAAACCCAGCGTCATCTGATTCGCCTTCCGGATCTCGTTGTAAAACTGATTTCTCTTTTTAAACAGCTTTTATTTGTAAATAAAGCAGAAATAAAATATTGTGAGATATAATATCG
>REDT01000259.1 GCA_007693295.1 Balneolaceae bacterium | reverse complement strand
GTGTCTTTTATAAAAAAGAAAGTCAAGGATATACTTCTCCCATGACGAATTTAACTCATTTTTGAGTTTTAAGTCGCCCTGATCTATGGCAAATTCGTGATTCCCGTAGTATTTCTGATGGTACATTTATGCTATGGTTGACCAGCTCGGCACGGATCCTTCCGACCTGTCGCTGTTTTCGGTTTTTCTGTAACCAGACTTATATCTGAACCTCAAGAACAGTTCGCTCCCGGGTTAAGGTCGTATGGGGTTTCCAGGCCGGGTAACTAAGCTTAGTGTTGAACATCTCAGGAGGCTCCCAAGTGTTAGACACAAAAAGTGGAGTTTATCCCGGCAGCCCGATTCTTACCAGCTCGGTCAGCATAAATTGCAGCCAATCCGAAGCCTATCGGGTGGAATCCCCACAGGGTATATATGTAAATTTGGTTGGATTATAGGGTTTATTGTTTTTCCAAAGGGCCCACATCGTAATCAATATCTTTCGCTGTGTAGTCAATCGGGCGTGGACCTCGTTACCCGATTCTTCTAATACATCACAGTAGTACCGGTTTACCTCATTGTCAGAAGACCGTGACGCTTTCCACGCAATATGTGATAGATTTTTTAACTGTCCATGACCCGCCTTGCTGAGGCGTTCACTGCGAACCTGCTTTCCGTCACTGGTAAACTTTCGGACGGCCAGCTTACAAAACTTAATCAGTTGTGCGGGCCGGCGAAAACGGTGTGGAGTCTGGATATAGCCGGAAAATGTATGGCTGCCGACCGGTCCAACACCGGGTATTTTTAAGAACTCTTTAATTTCTCTAAACTGTTTGCCGGTTTGGATAACCCGGCGTAGCTGTCGTTCTTTACGTTGATTCAGATACCCAATCACCTCTATTTTTTCGGCAAATTCTTCACGTAAAAGCGGGTTGCCAATACCGGAGAGTAGGTTTTTCGGACTCTCATAATCCGCTTTGGTTGCCTTATCGCGAATCCCCCAATGGCCAAGCCCGCTCTGAAGCTGCCGCTTGTGGATCGACATCGATTTTACCAGACGTTGGTACTCTTTTACCTGATGGAAAAAGAGTCGGCGAATCCCTAACTGCTTTGGCCTCCAAACCTCGGTAAGCTTGTTCAGGCGAAGCAATGTGCACAATCCCAACGTATCAGAGTTGTCGTTTTTATTCTCCCCGCGGGAAATTAATGCATTCTTACGCGGGTCGCATACGATTAGTTCGTCCACGTGGTGCTGGAGGTGATCGGCTGCCCAAAACGCCATGTTGCTTTGCTCAAGCGTCAGCTTCTTCACGTGTCCTGGGATTGCAACCACCTGATTGATCAGATTCGTAGGCGTGGTTTGAACACGTTGTTGTCCAAGATATTCACCGGCTTCATTCATATATCCAATGGTACTGGTGTTGCTATGTAGGTCTATACCTATGTATACTGTTTGTTCGTTCTTCATAAAGAGGTCTCCTATGGGTTTGTTTAAAGTTGTGGAACTTTAAATCTAACAAATTCAAGGCGACCTCTTTTTTATAATACCTTCGTGGTAAAATTAAATGGACATTATCTTTGATTAAGTATTTTCTCACAGCCTCTCGTAGGGGACTATCAGGGCCGAACAGGTTTACAGACAGAAAAAACCAAAAAAAAGGCATCCGAATCATAATCCGGATGCCTTTTTAAATACTTATAAATACCGCCGGTTTCTTAATACCGGTACTGCTCACTCTTATACGGTCCCTCTTTTGGAACACCGATGTAATCGGACTGCTCTTCGGTAAGTTCCTCAAGATCCACACCGATTTTCTTAAGGTGCAGACGGGCAACTTTCTCATCCAGATGCTTCGGAAGCACATGCACGCCCACTTCGAACTCTTCGGTCCAGAGCGCAATCTGAGCCAGTACCTGGTTGGTAAAGCTGTTGCTCATTACAAAGCTTGGATGGCCGGTTGCATTACCGAGGTTCATCAGGCGTCCTTGCGAAAGCAGAATAATCTCCTTGCCGTCTTTCAGTTTAAACAGGTCTACCTGCGGCTTGACGTTCTCCTCCTCTGCATTGGCCTTGAGCCATTTCACGTCAATCTCATTGTCGAAGTGGCCGATGTTACCTACAATGGCCTTGTCTTTCATCGATTCGAAATGCTCGGCTGTCAGAATATCTTTATTACCGGTAGCGGTAACAACTATATCCGCCTCTTTCACGGCATCCTTCATTTTCTTCACGGCATAGCCGTCCATCGCCGCCTGCAGCGCGCAAATAGGATCAATTTCGGTTACGATTACGCGTGCGCCGGCACCTCTCAGTGATGCTGCAGAACCTTTACCCACATCGCCATAACCCGCCACAACAGCCACTTTACCGGCCATCATCACGTCGGTAGCCCGTCGAATGGCATCTACGCAAGACTCCTTGCAGCCATATTTGTTGTCAAACTTCGACTTGGTTACAGAATCATTCACGTTGATTGCGGGGATCGCAAGCGTGCCCTTTTTCATTCTTTCATAGAGTCTCAATACTCCGGTAGTGGTCTCTTCAGAGATTCCACGGATATTCTTGGCCAGCTCAGGATAGTTGTCCAGCACCATGTTGGTAAGATCACCACCATCGTCCAGAATCATATTCAGCGGTTCGCCATCCGGGAAAAAGAGTGTTTGTTCGATACACCACTCATACGCTTCCTCGGTCATATCCTTCCATGCATAAACCGGCACTCCCGATTCTGCGATGGCTGCTGCGGCATGATCCTGTGTGGAGTAGATATTGCAAGATGACCACTGCACCTCTGCTCCCAGCTCAATAAGGGTCTCAATCAGAACAGCGGTTTGAACCGTCATGTGCAGGCAGCCTGCAATACGAGTCCCTTTCAACGGCTTTGTTTTTCCAAACTCTTCGCGGGTGGCCATCAGGCCCGGCATTTCCGCTTCAGCCAATCGTATCTCATCCCTGCCATACTTTGCCAATCCAATATCTTTGACCTTGTATGGCAGCTTTTCTACTTGTTGTTCCATTATTCTTTTTTAGGTGTAAATTGTCTTCGTTTTTCTAACAACGATTCTGCGTTGATGGTTCAGGTTTAGAAAAATTCCTGGATCATCGCTTTGGTTCTATTGTAATCTCCCTCACGGCCGTGAGAACCCATCTCAATCTTTATAAAATTACCATCCGGATCTACATAGGCTTTAAATGGAATACCCTGCCCCCCGAGTTGGGTAAACACGCCATGTTCATCATAAAGCCAGTTAAAATCGTAGTCGTGTTTCGCAGCAAAAGCGCGTGCATCTTCAGGGCCTTCATTCAACCCTACAGTTACCGCTAATACCTCAAAGTTGTCGGGGTACTCTTCGCGCAGCTGATCCAGGGAGGGAAACACCTGCAGGCAGGGCCCGCACCACGACTCCCAAAAGTCGATCATTACAAATTTACCTTTGAAGTCTTTAATACTGACGTCATTCCCGTCGAGATCGGCAAATACGGCATTCTCAACAATAGATTCATGGCTCCTGTCGGCCTGCGACTCATTTTGTGATTCTCCCCCGCATGCCGAAACCATAAAAAGCAGTGCGAGCGGAAGTATCAATTTTATCTTTAACATATGCATATGACCGGTTTTTTAATGAAGAGTTTTAAAATAAGGGTTATTATGATAAGATGTTTTATCTAATACGTTATTCAACCTGTTGTAGTACGTATAGAGGTAGTTGTTACACTTATTTTACAGTTTCAGTTTCAAACAGATTCAACTGATTATGATTTACGACTTCACCGTTATCGGAGCTGGCATTGTAGGTTTGTCCACGGCTTACAAACTATCCCTGGCCTACCCCGGTTCTGCCATTCTGGTTGTCGAAAAAGAGCCTGAGGTGGCGGCTCATCAAACCGGGAATAACTCCGGTGTAATTCATTCCGGAATATACTACAAACCGGGCAGCTACAAAGCGCGAAACTGTATTGACGGGCGACACCAGCTGAATCAATTCTGTGAGGAGAACGGGATTGCATACGACATCTGCGGCAAGATTATCGTGGCAACGGATGAGGGGGAACTGCCGTCGCTTGACAGGATATATGACCGAGGCGTTCAAAATGAAATTGAGGGCATCCGGATGATCGGCCGGCAGGAGATGCTAGAGATTGAACCGTACGTGAACGGAATACAAGCCATACATGTGCCCTGCGCCGGAATTGTGGACTTTGCGGGCGTCTGCCGGGTGATGGCCGAGAAACTTACCGCTACCGGAAATGAGATCCGTTTTAACAGTGCCGTGCAGGGAATTTTTCATACCAACGGTGCTGTCACTGTTCAAACCACAAAAGACCGGATCAAAACACGGTACCTGGTCAACTGTGCCGGCCTCCACTCCGACCGGATTGCACGGGCGGCCGGGGTAAAATCGCCCATTAAAATTGTGCCTTTCAGGGGAGAGTATTTTGAACTGACACCGGACTCTGAGCATAAAGTAAAAGGGCTGATCTATCCTGTGCCCAATCCGGAGTTCCCCTTTCTGGGTGTACACTTTACCCGGATGGTTCTGGGGGGTGTTGAGTGCGGGCCCAACGCGGTTTTTGCATTCAAGCGGGAAGGATATACCAAAACTGCGTTCGATTTGGACGACACGATTGAAACGTTCGATTTTCCGGGTTTCTGGAAAATGGCCGGCAAACACTGGCGAATGGGGCTGGATGAGATGTACCGCTCACTATCGAAAAAAGGATTCCTGGAGAACCTTCACAAGCTGATTCCCTCCATTAAACTTGAAAACCTCAATGGAGCCTCGGCCGGCGTGCGCGCCATGGCCCTGCTTCCGAACGGTGAGATCCTGGATGATTTCCACTTTGAAACCACCGACCGCGAAGTACACGTTTTGAATGCGCCCAGCCCGGCAGCTACGGCAGGCCTCGCCATCGGGGATGAGATTGTGGCGAAGATGAAAAGTAATTTCAGCCTTTAAATAAGTAAGAACTATTCTACTGATCTTTATTGTTGAAATGATGCATATTTCGACCTACACTCTATTAATTTCAGACGAACACCGCTTCTAAATCACAATTTACTTTGTCCACGATTCAGACCGATACCCTTACCCGCCGTCTCTATTCAACCGATGCCTCTCTCTACGAAGAGCTTCCCGAGGGAGTCTCTTTCCCAAAAAACCTGGATGATATTCGCTCGCTGGTGCTGCAGTCGAAAGAGAAGGGATTCTCCATAACCGCACGAAGCGCGGGCACCAGCCTGGCCGGGCAAACCACGGGCAACGGTGTCATCATGGATGTATCCCGACATATGACAGAGATCCTGGAAATTGATCCCGACAACCGGTTTGCGAGGGTTCAGCCCGGGGTAATTCGCGACACGCTGAACCGTGAAGCTGCAAAGCACGGGCTTCAGTTCGGGCCCGACACCGCCACCACCAACCGCTGTATGCTGGGCGGCATGATCGGCAACAACTCCTGCGGCTCTTTCTCCATCAAGCACAAAACCACCCGCGAACACATTCTTGAACTTGAAACCGTATTGTGCGACGGCTCCACGGCTCTCTTCAAGCCCCTTACAGATCGTGAGCTCCGGGAGAAGTTAACGTTGAACTCCCTGGAGGGTGAGATCTACCGCGAGACGCTTGATCTGCTGACGAAGCATAAAGAGTCGATCCTCGAAAATTATCCGCACCCCGATATTACCCGCCGCAATACCGGCTACGCCCTCGACCGTTTGTGCGAGATGGACCCGGTTACTCCCGGCGGGCGCCCGTTCAACCTGGCCGAGCTGCTTTGCGGCAGTGAAGGCACCCTGGCGATGACCGTATCGGCAAAACTGAACCTGGTTCCCCTGCCCAAAGCCAAAACCCTGGTGATTCCTCAGTTCAGCTCCATCCATGAAGCGATGCTGGCAACGGTTGAGATTGTGAAATGGAATCCGGCTGCCGTTGAACTGGTAGATGATATCATCCTGAATGCGACAAAGGGAAATATTGAACAGAGTAAAAACCGGTTTTTTCTGAAGGGAGATCCCAAATGTATTTTAATTGTACAATTTGAGGGTGATGAGATTCATGAACTGGAGGAAAAAGCCGCGGGGCTGGCTAAAAAACTTCAGGAGCTTAACTATGGATACGCTCACCCTTTCCTCTCGGATGGAGAAAAGATGAGGCGCGTTTGGGATTTGAGGAAAGCCGGACTCGGATTGTTAATGGGGTTGGGGGCAGACGCCCGCTCGCCCACTTTTGTAGAAGATACCGCCGTCCGGGTTGAGGACCTCCCTGAGTATATTCAGGAGTTTCAGCAGATTCTGATTAAGCACAATACCAACTGTGTATTTTATGCCCATGCGTCTGTGGGAGAGCTCCACCTCCGCCCCATGGTGGATACCACCAAGCCCGAGGGTATCCAAACCATGAAAGATATTGCGCAGGAGGTGGCCGATCTTGTCAAGAAATATCGCGGATCGCTCTCAGGCGAACATGGCGACGGCCGTGCACGTGCACCCTACATTGAAACCGTACTCGGCAGCGAGATGATGCCGCTGCTTCGGCGTGTGAAGCAGATCTGGGATCCTGAGAACCGGTTTAATCCCGGCAAGATTGTAAACGCGAAACCCATTGATACTCACCTGCGCTTCTCTCCGGAGTACAAGAAACCGGAGGTCGATACGGTGTTCAACTGGCGGCAGGCCGGTGGTTTTGATGCGGCCGTGGAGCAGTGCAACGGCGCCGGCGTGTGCCGGAAACTGGCCGCAAGCGGGGGTACCATGTGTCCCTCCTATCACGCCACCCGTGAGGAGAAAGACAACACCCGCGGGCGCGCCAACCTGTTTCGTCAGCTTTTTTCCGGAATGCAGCAGGATGCCTTCACCTCCTCGGAGCTGAAAGAAGCCCTCAGCCTCTGCTTGAGCTGTAAAGCCTGCAAGAGCGAGTGTCCCGCCAATGTGGATATGGCCAAGATGAAAGCCGAATTCATGCACGGCTGGCACAAGCGGAACGGGACAACTGCCGGGGAACGCTTTTTTGGCCGGCCTGAAATGCTCTATCCCCTGGCTTCATTTTTTGCGCCGGTTACCAATTTCATCAACCGCCAAAAACCCGTAAAGTGGGCTTTGGAGAAGCTTTTTAACATCGATTCAAGGCGGGCTCTGCCTGAGTTTTCCGGCCAGACCTTTGAGCGCTGGTACCGCAAAAACCGGGAGCAGTTCAGCCGGCCTGACAGCAAACAGGTGCTTCTGCTGGTTGATATTTTTACCAATTACCACGAGCCTCATGTTGCCAAAGCCGCCTGTGAAGTGCTTCATAAAATGGGCTATGATGTACTTGTACCGGGAATCTGGCCAACCGGGCGTCCCCAGATCTCGAAAGGCCTGCTGGATGATGCCGTCAAAATCTGTGAGGAGAACATCAAGCGGCTTACTCCATTTGCGGAGCTAGAAATACCGATTGTAGGCCTGGAGCCGAGTGAAATACTGACCCTTCGCGATGAATACACTGATCTTTGCAGCCAAGCCGACCTGGCCAGGGCGAAAAAGATAGCCGATAACACATTTCTTTGGGAGGAGTTTTTGGCTACGGAGCTGGCCGCATCGGGCTCAATGGATGCTGGCGGTGGAGAAAAGGTGTACATCCACGGCCACTGCCACACCAAGGCGCTGGTGGGTAACGATCCACTGGTCCAGAGCTTTAAACTGATGGGCTTTGATCCGGTTGAGCTGCAGACTGGCTGCTGCGGAATGGCCGGTAGTTTCGGTTATGAAAAGGACAAATACGAGGTGTCGATGCAGGTTGGAGAGCAGGTTCTGTTTCCAACACTTCGAAACATGGCGGCGGAAACATCGGTGTGCGCACCCGGGTTTTCGTGCAGGCATCAAATCTCAGACGGCGTTCAAAAAACCGCAAAACACCCGGCAGTAATCATGGCGGAATGTTTTAAATAGTCTCCTTTCACACTGATATAGAAAAAGGAGACAGGTCAAAAAGTCCCCTTCCCGAAGTTTCGGGATTTCGAAAAGCACTCAACT
>REDT01000192.1 GCA_007693295.1 Balneolaceae bacterium | reverse complement strand
CAAACCGTTAATATCCTTTTCCTCAATTCTTGATACCTGTCTTGTTTTAAGCAGACTTCTGGTAGTCAGAAAACAAAAATTCACCGGCATGGAAGAGAAGAAACATCGCATATACCCACCTCTATCGCTGTAAAACAGTGGCAGAGTTTCGGGAAATTTATATCTTACTACATAGAATAAAGAGCTGTTTAATCTGAAAAATCAACCAAGAAGAGTGAGGAGATACGATGGCAGAAAAGAGAAAAAATGTAATCATAATTGGGGCGGCTGGACGCGATTTTCACAATTTCAATACCAGGTACAGGAGAAAGAAAGAATATAACGTTGTTGCTTTTACCGCAGCTCAAATTCCGGACATTGATGACCGGAAATATCCGCCTGAATTGGCCGGCGATTTGTATCCGGACGGGATTCCGATCTATTCTCAGGAAAAACTCTTTGAACTGATACAGGATTTGGATGTTGATTTATGCGCTTTCTCATATAGCGACGTATCATACCGTGAGGTGATGAGTGTGGCTTCGGAAGTGAATGCGGCAGGCGCAGACTTTGTGCTGATTGGAACTAAAGATACAATGATTGAGAGCAGCAAGCCGGTGATTGCAGTGTGCGCCGTACGTACTGGATGCGGAAAAAGTCAGACATCACGCAAAGTAATCGAAGAACTCATGGAGCTTGGGTTGAAGGTAGTTGCCATCCGGCATCCAATGCCGTATGGCGATCTGGCCGCTCAGAAGGTACAGCGATTTGCCGTTTTGGAAGACCTGAAAAAACACAATTGTACCATCGAAGAGATGGAAGAGTATGAACCGCACGTGACCCGCGGAAATATTATTTATGCCGGAGTCGATTATGAAGCTATTGTGAGAGAGGCCGAAAAAGAGGCCGATGTGATCGTCTGGGATGGTGGAAATAATGATTTTCCTTTTTATAAAACGGATTTAATGATAACAATTGTTGATCCTCATCGCCCGGGTGATGAACTCAATTACTATCCGGGTGAAACAAATCTGAGGCTCGCCGATGTAATTCTGATCAATAAAATTGATACGGCTTCACCCGAGAATATTCAGACGGTGAGGGATAATATTCAAAAAATAAATCCGGATGCAGTTATTGTAGACGCTGCATCACCGGTAACTGTTGATCAGCCCGGGCTGATCAGGGGAAAACGGGTTCTGGCTGTTGAAGATGGGCCGACCCTAACCCACGGCGGAATGAAACTGGGAGCGGGAATTGTAGCAGCCAGGAAATTTGGAGCTGCTGAAATTATAGACCCGAGGCCCTACGCTGTTGGACGTATTCAGGAAACATTCAGAATCTATCCTGAAATTGGCACGCTGCTGCCTGCCATGGGGTATGGAAAAGAGCAGATAAAAGATCTTGAAGAGACCATAAATAAAGCCGATTGTGACACAGTGATTGTGGGCACTCCTATCGACTTATCCAGAATTCTGGAGGTAAATAAACCGATGGTTCGTGTGGGATATGATCTTCAGGAAATCGGGTCGCCTAATCTGTATGATATTTTGAAAGATTTTGCAGATAAGAAGAAACTGACGGACTAAAACGGTTTTAAAACCGCTCGTGAACTTTGGCCAGGACAGGAACCTGCATGTCCTGCCTCTTCATAATCGGATCGTAGTGGTCAATCAACTCCGGATCTGTCCGGACAATAAGCCGGACAATAAGCCGGACAACCGGATCAGGAAAATGACCATGCTATCATTGTCCCGACGGATGGCGAGAGTGGAATTCATCCCGTGTCCGTTATCAGACAATCTTCAACACATCGGCCAGCACTCCGGCCGCCGTAACCTCCTTGCCGGCGCCCGGCCCCTGGATTATCAGCGGCTGGTCGAGATAACGCCTGGTTCTGATCTCAATCAGGTTGTTCGTTCCCGTGAGATTGCCCGCAGGTGATGAGACAGGTACAGATTGAATGCCTACCCGGATTTCTCCATCTTTCATGCTGCCGGAGTACCTGAGGGTATTGCCTTTTTTCTTCTCATCGAGAAGACGCTCTTTCCACTCGTTGTCAAACTCATTAAGGCGATTCAAAAATGTTGAGGAATCAACATTTAACAAGGGGCGGGGTATCAGGGATTCTACCACAATCTGCTCACGCTCCAGACGAAGCCCGCAAGTTCGGGCAAGAATCAGAAACTTTCGGGCTACATCCTCGCCGGAGAGGTCATCCCGCGGGTCGGGTTCCGAATATCCGAGTGAGCGGGCCCTGATTATAGTATCGCTGAAGGATTTGCCCTTGTCGAGTTGTGAAAACAGGTAGGTCATGGTACCCGAAACCACACCGTTGATCTCAATGATTTTATCGCCGGAGTCGATCAGGTTTTTCAGCGTGCTTATTACCGGCAGGCCGGCACCTACATTGGTTTCGTACAGGAACTTCACGTTGTTCCTTCTGGCCGTACTGTGGAGGTCATCAAATTTCTGCTGGCTCTGTGTATTTGCCAGTTTACTCGGGCTCACCACGTGGATACCCGTTGAAAGCAGTTCGGGGTAGAGCTCCGCAACGTCACCGTTTCCAGAGGCATCTACAAAGATGACGCTCTCTTTCTCATAGGAGGCCAGTTTTCTGATGATGCTTTTCCACTCTTTTTGAGGAGCCCTGTGAAGGTCGTTAATGGAGAAGTCAGTTTGTGAGTGATCAAGCCACAGCACACTTTTTGAATTACAGACCCCAAGCACCCGAAAGGATTGCTGATTGGAAACCTGCTTCAGAAATGTACTGCCAACAGCTCCAACCCCCGCAAGAAAGATCTTTTTTGCGGATGGAGCCTGTTTTAGAACGGTATTTGATTGTGCTATAGCTGTTAATGATGTCATTTCAGGTAGTGAGAATCGGTTTAATTTGGGTAATGGGTTTAACAATGTGGTTGATCTGTTCAAATTCTATCAGGAACGCGTCGTGGCCGTAGCCTGATTTTATTTCATGATACCTGCCGTTTGGAAACAGTGCAGCGAGCTCCTTCTGTTCCCCGGTGGGGTAGAGGTGGTCCGAATCGATGCCAATAACCTGAACGGGGATTTCAATCCGGTTCAGTATATGGTCGATATATCCGCGCCCTCGGGCGATATCATGGGTATCCATCGCCCGGGTTAATATGGTGTAGGAGAGAGCGTCGAACCGTTTGGCGAGCTTTTCTCCCTGGTAGTTCAGGTACGACTCCACCTGGAACTGTCCGTCTTCGTTTTGCAGCTTGCGTCCGAACTTTTGATTGTAATTTTCGGGTGCACGATAGGTAATCATCGCCATCATTCGGGCGGCGGCCAATCCCTGTGAGGGACCGTCGTTGGGATCATAATTTCCGCCTTTCCATTTGCTGTCGCTGTAGATGGCTGTGCGCTGTGCATGACTGATGCCTATGGCCCAGGGTGTATGGGCTTTGCCCATGGCAATGAGTGCGGCCGCTTTTATCGGCTGATGCATCAGTAAAAACTCAAGGGCCTGCATTCCGCCCAGCGATCCGCCCAATACCAGTTCAATGCCCCTGATATCGAGCTGTTTGAGCAGCTGCTGCTGAAAACGAACCATATCCCGTATGGTGATTTCGGGAAAACCGGCGCGGTAGGATTCCCCGGTACGCGGATCAATGCTCCAGGGCCCAATGGAGCCGTAGTTACTGCCGGGCACATTGATACAGATGATGAAATATTCGGCCGGATCACACAGCTTACCCTCACCGAAAATTCCGGGAAACCATTCATCAGCCGCCGCATGTCCCGTTAGCGCATGACAGATCAGAATCACATTGTCGCGGGTTTCATTTAGCGTGCCCCATGTTTTGTAAGCAGCATCGGGCGTTTCAAATCGAAAGCCCGATTCGGTAATGAATGCTTCGTTAAGCGTTGTAATGGTGATTCCCTTGTTCATGTATTTCAGTTATTTATAACCCAAGCCGAAGATTAACCCCGTCTTTGGTTTGTTCAGTTTTGTTTAAAGGTTAGCTTTAATGCTGAAATCAAAGCAACATCAACGCTCCGTTAACACCCCTCAAACCGTCACCTTCACCTTCTTTAAGGCCTGCTCAAAATCTCCGATGATATCATCGATATGTTCGATACCTACCGATACACGGATCAAATCCTCCTTTACGCCGCTCGATGCCTGCTCCTGGTCTGAAAGCTGCTGGTGCGTGGTGGACGAGGGGTGAATCACAAGCGTTTTTGCATCTCCCACGTTGGCAAGGTGACTGGCCAGCTCCACGGCTTCAATAAAGTTGCGGGCAGCGTCGTAACCGCCTTTCACACCAAAAGTGAGCACAGCGCCGAAACGTCCGTTTTGCAGATATTTTTTGCCGTTTTCGTGATGTGAATGATCAGGCAGCCCGGTGTAGTTTACCCACGAAACGGTATCCTGTCCACTCAGCCACTCGGCGAGTTTTTGTGCATTTTGTGTATGTCGCTCAGCACGAAGTGAAAGAGTTTCAAGCCCCTGCAGCAGCAAGAAGCTGTTGAAAGGGGAGAGGGCAGGTCCTATATCTCGGAGTCCTTCCACACGTGCGCGGATGGCAAAGGCGATGTTGCCGAATGGCCCCTGGTCGCCGAACACTTCCCAGAAATTGAGCCCGTGATAGGCCGGTGAAGGGTCGGTAAAGAGGGGATAGCGTCCGTTACCCCAGTCGAAATTACCGGCATCCACAATCACGCCGCCGACACTGGTACCGTGCCCGCCAATCCATTTTGTAGCAGATTGCACCACCACGTTGGCTCCGTGTTTAATGGGTTGTGCAATGGCACCGGCTGCGCCGAAGGTGTTGTCTACAATCAGAGCCACACCATGTTTTTTGGCTACCGCGGAGATGCCCTCAAAATCGGGTACATTTCCGCGCGGATTGCCGATGCTCTCCACATAGATCGCTTTGGTGTTGTCGTCGATGGCGGCCTCAAAATCTTCCGGCGCATCGTTTCCTCCCACAAACTTTACATCAATACCAAGGCGGGGCAGGGTTACCTTGAACTGGTTGTAGGTGCCGCCGTAGAGATTGGGTGTAGACACAATATTGTCACCCGCCTGGGCAAGAGTAATCACGGAGAGAAATTGAGCAGCCTGGCCCGAAGCCGTAGCCACGGCAGCTACTCCGCCTTCAAGGGCGGCAATACGCTTCTCAAACACATCGGTGGTGGGGTTCATAATCCGCGTGTAGATATTGCCGAACTCCTTCAGTGCAAACAGGGTGGCTGCGTGCTCGGTATCTTTGAATTGATAGGAGGTAGTCTGATAAATCGGTACCGCACGCGATCCCGTTGTTGGGTCGGGCTCTTGCCCCGCATGAAGCTGCAGGGTTTCGTATTTGTAGTTTTTTTCTTTTCCGTTTGTGCTCATGGTTGTATTGATTAGTTGATGTTATTTTTTTTATAAAATTTTGATACGAAGTTTCCCCTCCTTTCCAAGGAGGGGATTAAGGGGTGGTTGGATCAGGGCACTTAACCATCAAAGAACCACCCGAAGTCCCCCTTCGAAGGGGGGATGACTAAATGCGCTCAGCATTTAGTCTGGGGGGATGTTCGGTAAGGGCAGATGGCTTTGATTAAAACCTCAAAACTGTATCAACGCCCCGTTAACACCCCTCCCCACGCGAAATACACGCGTGGTACTCCCCTCAAGGGGAGACTTTCGCATCCCGATCGCGAATCAAAAACTGATGATCCACCTTCATACATCGGTTCTGTACCATGGTTACTCCTTTCTGTTTTGCTTTTTCGATTTCATCCGGGTGTGAGCCCGTGCCAAGCTGCAGCCAGATCACTTTCGGGTTTACCTCCAGCGCCTGGTTAACCACTTCGGGCACAGCTTCCGGTTTGATAAAAATGTCGACGGCATCCACCGGCCCGGGAATCGACTTCAGATCCGGGTAGGACTTCACGCCGAGAATCTCATCCGCACCGGGGTTCACCGGGTAGATGGTATATCCGGCCTTCTGCAGGTAGCGGCCTACATAGTGGCTGTCTTTATGTCGGTTTCTTGAAATTCCCACAATGGCGATGGTTTTAATGCTATCGAGATACGACTCGATCAGATCGGTCTCCTCCGCAAGCTCCGCAGTAGCCCTCATCTTCTTGTCGTACCAGCTGTTAAATGTGTTTTTCAATGGTGATTAAAATGGTTTGAGTTAAAAAGTCCCCTCTTGAGAGGGGATTTAGGGGTGTGTAAAGTGAGGGTTGAGATCATTGAACTATCTACAATTCAGATCAACGCCCCGTGAACACCCCTCAAATGCTTCCGCTCAACGCGTCAGCATTATCTCCCCTTGCCATAGGCATCCCTACGGGGCAAGGGGAGATATAAAAAAAGCCTCTTCCGAAAATCCTGCGATGAGAAAGATTTTCAGAAGAGGCTTAGAGCTTTTTTTAAAAAGCAGTGGTGCCTGATCTCTCATCTTTCCCCGACTACGTCGCGGCAGGATTTAGCACCTGACTCCCGGGAATGAATTTTCATTACCGGGACGGTTGCTAAGGTATCACAGGGCCTGTCCCTCCACCTTTCTGGATAAGATTTCAATATGTTAAAAGAACGAATTCAAAAATATGAACAACAAAAAAGCCCTGCCGGTTTCCCAGAGGGCTAAATAAATTTTCTTTATGAAAAAATTACACCCTCTGCATTACGTATGACAACACATACACATGATGCAAATCGGAAAAATGATATTTTGGGCTGAATTTTTCAATGATTATATGATAGCACACATTTGGGCTACGATGCAAATAAAAATTGAAAATAATTTTTATGGGGATTTTTCATGTTCAGAAAATCCCGATCCATCCTTATTTTATGTCATTTTAAATAGAATAAAATCTGTTACTTTATACCTGTCCTGAAATAAGTAAATAATATTATAGTCATGTTTAATTCATCAAGGTTATTCCCGATAATAGTGCTAGTACTCATCACAATATCCTGCAGCGATGATCCGGTAAACGTCAATGACTTTGAAGATCCTGCAGAAGTTTTTGATATATCTGTTTCGGAAGGATTTGTGGTTGAGGTCTTTACCGACGACGTGGACCTGCCCACCTCGGTTGAGTTTCCGCCCGACGGATCCAATCGCCTTTTCGTGAATGAACTGCAGAGCGGAAAAATCTGGATCTACGAAAACGGCGAAAAGCTTGCCGAACCTTTTGCCGACCTTGCGCTCAATATCCAGGGCGGATTTCCGGTTTCGGGTGAGAACGGACTGCTCGGGCTCGAGTTTGATCCCGATTATGAGAACAATGGTTTTGTATATGTAACCTATGCCGCCAGGAACGGATCGGATGAAATTGCATCAGTTGCCAGGTTCACCGATGTAAATAACCGTGCGGAGGATTTTACGATTTTGTTGACCGACTTGCCGAGCGATAAGGGGCATCAAATTCAAAACCTGCGGTTCGGGCCTGACGGCATGCTCTATGTGTCGGTGGGGGACGCCTACGAACAGAATAAAGCCCAGGATGTGAATGAATTCCATGGTAAGATTTTACGGATGACTCCGGAAGGAGAGATCCCCGCCGATAACCCGTTTGGGCCGGACAACTACGTGTACGCGCTCGGTTTCAGAAATGCGTATGACATGCAGTTCCGCGAGAACGGCGACCTGCTGGTTTCCGATAATGGGCCAACGGGAATGGACAAGTTTATGGTGGTTGAAGCCGGAGGGAATTACGGCTGGCCGAACGAGCTGGGCTTTCACAGCAATCCTCAATACATAAATCCCCTCCATGTCTGGACAGAAACGGTCTCTCCAACCGGGATGCACATCTATCGTGGCAACCAGTTTCCGCAACAGTATCGGGGAGAGCTGTTCCATGTTCTGTTTGGTTTTACCTACTCTGAGGGCCCAAATGTAAACGGCAAACGGGTTCAGACGGTAGCGATCAACGGAGATGGGCAGAATACGGAAGTAACTTTCGAGGATTTCGCAGTCTGGCAATTCGATGACGGATTTCCGAACAATCCGGTCGATATCACCGAAGGCCCCGACGGCAGCCTCTACGTAACCGATATTTTCCAGGGCAAGATTTTCAGGATCAGTTAT
>REDT01000271.1 GCA_007693295.1 Balneolaceae bacterium | reverse complement strand
ACCATCCCGAACGATCGGGACGAACCGGGAATTCAAGGCCGGGAAAACTTAGTGCAGTAACGTGGCCTCCCATTTAAAACCCGGACCAACTGAAAAAGAGGGAGTGAGTGCATTCTCTTTCTACGCAGCTTGTTCTTTATTTGTTGCAGTACTACTGCTACTTAACCACTTTTTGAATTGTTGTTGGGTGCGTTTTGTTTCAGCCGGGATTGGGCCGGGCTGACCTGTATTTGGGTTTAGTTAAATGAAGATAGCCTTAGATTACGGGTTGTGAACTTTTGCTGCAGGCCGGCTTAATTTCTTAAAAATTCACCGCAATCTGGTAATAAAACATGTCATTTTGCGGCTTTTGAATGATCTCTTTTGCAATGAGAATATCCGTGGCTTCCGTATAAATCCAATGGTACCAAAAGATAAAAAATTCTTCAAAGGAAATTTCTTTATCAAAATTCAGCTCATGGTATGTGGCTTCAAAATCCGTTCTGTTTTTTTCCAGTATATCGAGCAGAGTTGGGAAAAACAGATCAGGCATTTTTTGGGTTATTAGCTGAGTATCATGTTCATCAAACACATGTATACTCTTATCTTCATAATTATCCCAGCCAACATTCGACTCTGTTCGCTTATTCCCATACACGGAAATGCCTATTGTATCACTCCAAAAAAGTCCCCGGTTGCCATAGATTCCGTAAGGTTCGGTATTGCCGGCAAGATTATCTTCAACAATGGCAAGGTAATACCGGGCTCCATTTCTTAAAGGCCGCTCTTGGTTCAAAAATTCTTCTTCCACCCGCTGGATTTGAAAATTATCAAGGATGACATTGCTCAGATAAAAGAGAGACAATTCACGGAAATCATGATTCTGCGAAATGTTCGATTCGTTATGTATTTTTTTTATTTCCGGTAACCATTTGTATATGCTGTCTGCAATTTCATTGGCTGCTTTTTGGGCTTTTTCTTTTAATACATTCCCTCGCTCCAGCGTGATTATCCCAAGGGTTGGCTGATAGTAATCTCCCGTTTTTGTGAGCAATTTATTTTTAATAAGGGCATCTGTGTTCCTCTCCGTTGCCTCAGGGCTCCATTCCAGTGCACTTTCAATTTCAGATAGCGGAATATTGTAATGCAGAGCAGTCAGAAACTGGGCAAGACTATCTTTATTGATGTCGATATTGGGGCCTTCGTATCCGGATATATGATAAACCCTATACGTTGAGTTAAGAATATCATCTACTGTTTTGTTGTTATCAGCAGAACAGCTTGCCAGAATAAGAACGGCAAGTACGGTAATTAAACTCTTTAAAGTCTTCATACATCAATAATTTTGTTGTTAAAAATTATTTGTCCGTAACGTTACTATGTTATCCCGGCTGTTCCGGGCGTGTCTGCAGCAGTGCAAATTACCTTCGCTATACATTTTATCCAGGCTTCGTACGCATGTTTTATTCAGGGTACTGTTAGAATCAAGAGGAAAGAATGAATAAATAGGGACGTAGACTTTTCAGATAAAGATATTCAGATATTTATATCTCTTATTTAAAAATAATAAACTTATGAACGACTATCTAACTGAAACCATCATGAGATCTTTATTTCCTTTATTTAAATAGATTACCGGGGATAAGCGAATAAAACAGCATTTAGAAAGAGGGTAATTCGCATGGTCAGTTAAATCACCTGGCATATTCTTGTCAGCAGGTGAAAGAAGTATCAAAAATGATATAAACCTATCGAAGGTTTAAAAAAGTTTAAATAAATTGATTTAAAGTCAATTAACATACACTATAATAATCTTTGATAAATCAGGTTGTTAGTTTGAAATAGTTTCAATAAACTGGCCATTAGCCAATATATTGACACCAAAACAAACTAATGACATCCAATCAAAAGAATACCAAACTTAATAAGCTGCTTTCAGAGTGGAAGGATGGAGTAGTATATACTTCCCCCTGGCTATCTGAAAATGGCTACACGCCGGATATGCTTTTTGGCTATAAAGAAAGCAACTGGGTGAAGTCGATAGGCAGGGGCGCGTATGTAAAAATGCAAGATGAGCCACTGTGGGAGGGTGCCGTACATGCTTTGCAAAATCAGCTTAACTATTCCATACACGTTGGTGGGGAGACTGCATTAGAGTTGCAAGGAGTTCGTTATAATGTAAGTCCTCGTCTGAACGAATGTCATCTGTATACCCCTTCAAAAAGAAAGCTTCCGGCTTGGTTTACTTCTTATGAATGGGGGATTGAGATAAAACTGCATATATCTACTTTGTTCGGGAACAAAGATCTGGGAATAAAATCGATGGAACTAAAAAATAGTGTACCCATATTAGTGGCTGAACCGGAGCGTGCTATACTGGAGTTACTCTCTCATGTGAATTCAAATCCAAAGTTTTTGAAGGCATGGCACCTGGTAGAAGGAATGATGACGTTAAGGCCGAATTTGGTTCAAACTCTTTTAAGAAACTGCAAATCAGTAAAGGTAAAACGGTTGTTTCTGTTCATGGCGGAGAAAAATGAGTTGCCTTGGTACGAAAAATTAAAGGTTAGTGAAATAGATCTCGGTTCAGGAAAAAGAACGATAGTGAAAAATGGAAAACTGGATAATAAGTTTAAGATTACTGTACCGAAAGAGCTGATTGAAAAATCATGAACTTGAGAGATACCCTTTACTTTAAACAGGTCGACCTGCTATTAAACATTCTGCCACACGTTGCAAGAATTGAAGATTTTGCTTTGAAGGGTGGTACTGCTATAAATCTATTCGTTCAAGATTTTCCACGCTTATCGGTCGATATTGATTTGACATACCTCCCAATACAAGACAGGAAAACAACGCTGGAGCGTATTGATAACCATCTGAAAGAAATAGGAGATAGATGCCAGCAGTATCTGCCGGCTATCTAATGGAAAATGATGAACCTGGAAAAAATGAGTGCTAAAATGCATAAAGCTGCCTGCGAAAAACTGGAGCGGGTACTCCAAAGAGGTGCCGGCTAAGGCATGAACTAAAAAATACAGCTAAATTCGTTAGCTGCTGCATTGTGACCGGCATTCTCCTTCCACGTCGATGTTTGGCCCGTGGCAGACCACCGTGGGGGCAAACAGATCGCCAATGAGCCAGCTGTTGGCTCCGCAACCGGTGCAGTTGTTGTCGGGTATGTTCTGTTTGGGCCCGGTTGATCTGTGTTTGGTGATGTAATCTCCAAAAAGATTGCCATAGAAATCACAAAGAAACTACGCAACACTACAACGGCTTACCGGCAGATACATGATAGAGCCCTTTATCCTTCTTTAGCAAGCGCTCTGCGGTTATCCCCCGAGATCGTATCGATGAGTTTATTGTAAGGATCGATGCCCACTGAAACGGGTAGTTCGTCTACCGTAATGGTGATTTCATTCAGGATTTCAGTAAATTTGCGTTTCTCGAGATGAAGAACGGTTTCATTGCCATTTTCATCCACGCCAAACACGCCAACCTCGATCCAGTCGTTGAGCGGAAGGGACTCTACCGGCCTGCGACGGCCTTCTATTTCAACTGAAAGACTGTCGCCCGCTTCATCTATGTAGATCCGGTCGCCGGTTTCTCCGGTACGATATTTTGAAGCTTGCAGCGTCATGTTTACTTCAAAGGTATTGCTATCTATTTCCCTAAAAGAAGCCTCTTCCACACGATTGTCATACAGCGTGATGGTTTCAAACATATCTGTGATCAGATATTGGAGCGAATCGGGAGTAGCTTCTTTCAAATACTCTACCAATTCGAGCGAATTGGTATAAGGCGGCTCCTGGAAAGCTACATCATCAATGTAGCTACTGAGAGCTGCATTTAAATTACCCTCTCCGATGTAATCGCTTAGGGCATAGAACACAAGAGAGCCTTTGTTGTAATGAATATACTGCTGATTTTCGTTGTATATGAGCGGCAGTTCGCGCTGTGACTCAAACGTACGTCCGGTTAGATAACTGTCTAAAGCATCCTTCAGGAACCGGCGCATTTGATGGACTCCATACTCCTTTTCAAGCACTTTCAGGGCGCTGTATTCCGACAAACTTTCAGACAGCATAGTCGCTCCCTGGACATTGCCACCAATCACCTGATGAGCCCACCACTGGTGCGCAACTTCGTGAGCGGTAATGCTAAACGGGTAGTTTACGGCATCATCAGCCGTTGTATCTACATTAGCAATAAAACCAACGGCCTCGGAATAGGGAATGGTGTTTGCAAAAGCCTGCGCAAAACTGCCCCCGGTTCGCGGAAATTCAATGATTCGAAGCTGCCGGAATTGATACGGACTGAAGTTCTCGGTGTAATAATCGAGTGATTTTTTAACGCCATCCATCATGTAATCCAGGTTGTAGGTGTGGCCGGGATGATGGTAGATTTCGATATTTACATCGTTCCAGGAATCCTGAACAACGTCAAAATTTGCAGAAATAAAGGAGTAAAAATTCACGATTTTACTGTCCATTTTATAATGGAAATAGCGTCGTCCGTTTTCTTCCCATTCAGCCTGGAGGTATCCGGGCGCAATAGCAATTTGTTCCGGTGAAGTGGATATCGTAGTCTCAAAGTCAATCCAGTCTGCATCGCTGGAGATGTAGTTGTTCATACGTGCGATGCTGTCGTTTGGTGCTGCCATGCGGTCTTTGGGCGGGAGGCCGTGACGTTCCCGAGCTTCCCGGCTGCTTAATTCTCCTCTGCCCTGGTATCCTATTCTTGGAAACATGGAGTTATTGATGAACGTACCGTTTCCACGAACGGGAGAATGATTGCGCAGAATCTCATTCGGCCTGTTGGAAAGGGTAAAGGTGAACAGTGTTGAATCGCCCGGCATCAGTGGTTCTGCAAGCTGATAAATATCGTAATTCATGGATCCATCCTTCAGAACCAGCTCGTAATCACGATTAAATTCAAAGGAGCTGATGTAGTTATTGTAATCAATATGGATGGAGTCGATAGGAACAGCTGTTTTATTTTTTAAGATATAGCTTCCCGCTACCGCAAAATCCCGGGTTTTCGGATACAGATCCAGATTGATGGTGCTCGACACAATTCGGGGTTGTGGGATATCCTTATATTTTCCGTAATTCTTCTCGAAATTCGCTGCCCGAAGTTCTCGCTGCTGGGTTGAGATATAATTATGCTTAATATTATTTACGTAATAGATCCAACTTCCCATGCCCAGGAATCCAACCAAAGAGAGTGTAAATATCATTTTCAGATTTGGAGTGAACGCTTCCCTGGCATTCTGAAATCGTTCTTTAATGCCGCCCGGTAATCCTCTGCGGAATAACAGAATGGCGAGTACATATAAAGCTATTCCCAGAAGCAGCCAGTATACTTTATATATGAAATAGGGGGCAAGTGAGCTGCCATACCCATTCATATCAGAATAAGCCGTTCCCGGTGCCTGGTTAAATTTGAACACCGTTTGTTCGATACCAATTTGACCTAAAAAGCCGATGCCAATGGAAATAATGAGCAGCAGAATAAACCCGATATAGTAGTTCTTGAACAGAGTGTGAATGAATATGGAAAGCAATCCCCAGATAACCACATGGATCAGGGTAATGCCGTACAGGTCGAAAAGGTACAGGCCGATCTCAAAGTTATAATAACCGTTATAAATCTGAACACCCAGCCCGGCGATCATGATGATCGAAAGCAGGGCCATCTGCATGAGCATGAGCGCCAGAAATTTTGAGAATAAGATAGTCCAGTTAGCGGTAGGTGTTACATGAATCAGCTGATCCATACGATCACCACGGCTGCGGTGGATGAGCATTCCCGCATACAAAAACGTGAGAATATTGATAAACAAGCTGAAAAAGGTACCGGGCAGCTGCAGCATTTGCCAGGTTACGGGTAGCGTTTTAGTGCCGAATATCTCTCCGCCTAAAAGAATCACACTTAACGAAATCAGTAGTCCGATCAATGCAATAATGATAAATGCCCAGCCTCTTACAATGTATTGGAAATCAACTTTGGCAAGTTGCCAGGCTAATTTCAGGTTCTCGATGAAGGAGAAGTTTAAGCTGACTTCGGGCATGGTAACCGTAAGAATACTTCCGAAATTCTTTTTGGTATCGGCTACTCCTTCTTTCCTTCTGAAAAAGCTAAAGCTGAAGGCTTGTTGACTGAAACTAAAAGCGTTGTAAACCAAACCAAAGATCAAAAGTCCGAGCCCGGCCCATATGAGACGGTTGTATAAGATCACTTCGCCCCATGGCAGTGGATTTTCATTTTGCTCAAAGATCGTCCAGTATTCGGTATAGTAAGCGTGTGCCTGATAACCGTAAGGATCGAGCAGGGCTGCCAGGTATTTATTATCAAGATCTGAAGTGAGATTCTGGGCAAAGATCTGGATAAGGAAAAAGGCAAGAATTACAATAAACGCCACATTGATATTTCGGGTGAACGCTACGATGGCAAACACCATAGCCCCAAAAAAGATCATGTTGGGAATGAGGTAATACAGAAAAGGCTGCAGATAATTCATCAGGTTAAATGGGCCGAGCAGATCAGGATTTGTGCCGGGAGTAAGAGTTCCCAGGATAATTCCCAAAGCGGCTGCTATCATCACTAAAGTGGAAACTGTTAGCCCGGCCATGAATTTGCCAAGCAGATATTCCCATTTTTGAAATGGATAGGAATATAAAACGGAGTGCATGTTGTGCTCATAATCGCGATAAATGGTTCCGCCGATCAAAGCTGGCAGAAGGAAATAGAGTATAAGAGCCATCTCGTTCAACAGCCCGTTGATGGCAACCGGTGAGTTTACAATAGTGATGGTACTCATACTCACCGTCAGGCTTTCAAAAATTCCGGCAGCGCTGATCATTATCAAATAGGAGAGAGCGAACAT
Source organism: Balneolaceae bacterium (assembly GCA_007693295.1). Classification (GTDB taxonomy): domain Bacteria; phylum Bacteroidota; class Rhodothermia; order Balneolales; family Balneolaceae; genus Rhodohalobacter. Next base: position 1,197 of record REDT01000271.1, on the reverse strand, counting down.
GATGCCGGAATACACATAAAAAGAGGGTTTGCGCAGCCAGTACCGAATCTCAAAAGATAAAATGGAATAGAACATGAGGGGCAGATTTTTGTATTAAGCGGCTACAACTTCTTTCTCTTCGCGCAAGGTTACGAAATAGACATCTGCCAGATCCGGATCTTTGGCCTGAAATGTATCATTCGGTTTTTCGGCGTCGTACACCCGTATATTTAGTGTATTATCCTGATTAAAGTTGGAGGAGATAATATTAAACTGATCTTCATAGGTCTCTAATTCTTCCCGCTCTATTACCTTCGTCCAAATTTGCCCTTTTAAAGCCTGGATAGCCTCATTTGGCGTATGGTGACTCAAAATTCGTCCGCCATTCATGATGGCCAAATCAGTACAAAGTTCTTTCACATCATCTACAATGTGGGTCGAAAAGATCACAATGTGGTTGGTTCCAATTTCACGAAGTACATTGAGGAATCGATGTCGTTCTGAAGGGTCAAGTCCGGCGGTTGGCTCATCCACGATTATGAGTTTGGGATCATTCAATAGTAATTGTGCAATTCCAAACCGCTGCTTCATCCCACCTGAGTAACCGGCTACATTTTTATTTTTAACCTGGTATAAATTGGTTACTTCCAGAGCGGTATTCACCATTTTAGTACGTTGCTTCTTATCGGTGATGCCCTTTAAGCGTGCGAAATATTGCAGCAGATCTTCGGCCGACATTTTAGGATAAACCCCGAATTCCTGAGGTAAATATCCCAACACCTTGCGAAGGCTCTGTTTGTCCTCCAAAATGTTAATGTCATCGAGGTGTGCCGATCCGGTATCAGGAGCCTGTAACGTGGCAATGGTTCGCATCAGCGTAGATTTGCCGGCCCCATTGGGACCCAATAGCCCAAACATGCCCGATTCGATTTCAATGGAAACATCATCAAGGGCTTTTACACCATTTTTGTAGGTTTTTGAAAGATTAGAAAGTGTAAGCTTCATACCCCGGCCAGTTAGTTATTTAAGTTCGATCAATATGATACGTAAATCAAAGTACTTAAAAAAAGCCGTGTAGATGGTTTTAGAAAACTGCACATGTGTAATCCCCATCTCGAAGTAAGCCACTGAATATCTGAAGAGTGCGATCTATTTTACACCGTGCTAAGTGCTTACTCTGTTTACTTAAGTATCAACAAACCTTAAATGTTACACGTT
>REDT01000104.1 GCA_007693295.1 Balneolaceae bacterium | reverse complement strand
ATAAAGATTTACGGCTATCACATTCAGTTTATCCAATATGTGTGCGATATTCAAGAAGGACTCCTGCTATTTACGGTATTCTCTGTAACAGTTTGAAGTTGCCACGGAGGCACGGAAAGCCACGGAGTACTCCATGTCAACCCATTGAATTCCTATAAAAGGAACTGGCAAAAATCACCACTCAACAACTCCCGTGAGTTTTATATCGCGCGAGGAGTTACCCACCTGTATCTCGTAACTTCCCGGTTCCAGGGTCCATCTGAGCTCTTCCGGATGGTAGTACATAAAAGCGGACTCCCCCAGCTCAATGTTTACAGTGGCTGAGGCTCCGGGCTCGAGGTGTACCTTATCAAAGCCTTTCAATTCCCGGATGGGTCTGTCTACAGAAGGATCTTTGTGATGAACATAAACCTGTACAACTTCAGCCCCTCCCCGCTCGCCGGTATTGGTAACCGTAGTTTCTACCAGAACCTTGTCGCCCTGCCGGGTTATGTTCAGGTCGGAAAACTCAAAGGTTGTGTACGACAAACCAAAACCAAAGGGGAAGTACACGTCTCTTTCATGGGTGTCGAAGTAGCGGTAGCCCACATAAATATCTTCTGTATACTCAACGGTTCCGTCACCCGGAAATTCGCCAATGGAGTGCGAGGGATAGTCTTCATGTGAATTGGCAAACGTCATGGGCAGCTTGCCGGAGGGGTTTACTTCCCCGAATAGAATCTCTGCAATGGCTCTTCCCCCTTCCATACCCGGATACCATGCGTGGACGTAAGCGGGCGTGTCGGGCAGCCAGTTTTCCATCTCCACATTGCTTCCTCCCATTAGTACCACGGCCGTTTTATCGTTAACCCGGTTGATCTGCCGGATGAGCTCTTCCTGACCAAAAATAAGCTTCAGATTCAATTTATCGCGGGCTTCGGCGTCGTAGGTACCTTCGCCCCACGGCATGCCTTCGTGACCTTTAATCCATCCACCTACAAAAATTACGGCGTCTGCACGTTCTGCGAGCGCGATGGCCTCCTGCATGAGTGCTTCATTGGCCGAGCGGGCCAGCTCAACCTCGCGCAGGTTTTCTCTGGACTGGGAAGCCGCATCGCCGGTAATATCTGCGAACAGGCTTTCATCATAATAGGGTTCGTATCCTTCGGCGTACACTATTTCTACATCATCGCCTGCAAGATTCTGAATCCCCTCCAGTGGCGTTATTTCATAGAGGGCGTTTACCTGTGAACTTCCGCCTCTCTCGGCAAAATGCCTGGTGGCGTTATGGCCAATTACGGCAATGGTTCTGAGCTCCGATCTGTCAAGGGGCAGCAAGCCATCATTTTTTAACAGCACAATACCTTCGCGTGCCACATCCAGTGCTACTTGCTGATGCTCTTCAACATTTCTTTTCCCCGGGCCGTGGTCGCTCAATGCCGTAGTACGCTGCATCAAACGCAACACCCGCCGCACTTTATCGTCTACATAACTTTCGTCTACCTCGCCACTTTCAATCATCTCTTTGGCAGGGTTCGCCAAATAGAACTCTTCATATACAGGATTATCGAAATCCCTGAGCAACTCGGTGCCCATTTCGATATCGGTTCCGTAAAGCAGAGCCTCACGGGTATCTTTAACCGAAGCCCAGTCGCTAATCACAACACCATCAAAGCCCCACTCGCCCTTCAACACTTCATTGTTGAGGTATTCGTGATGTGTGGTATACTGGCCGTTGATTTTGTTGTAGGCCCCCATGATGCTCCATATACCGGCATCCTGAACAACAGCCCTGAAAGCGGGGAAATAAATTTCGTGTAGTGCGCGCTTACTTACAATGACATCTATGTTGTGGCGGTCCGTTTCCTGATTGTTGGCAGCATAGTGCTTGGCATTGGCAGCCACACCCTGATCCTGCAGACCTTTTACGTAGCCCACTGCCATAGATCCTGTCAGAAAGGGATCTTCACTCATGTACTCAAAATTTCGCCCGTTTAAAGGACTGCGAATAATATTGATTCCGGGCCCAAGCAAAACGTTTTTGCCCCTCTCTTTGGCCTCGTTGCCCAGTACTTCGCCATATTTATACCCAAAATCCCGGTTCCATGTTGAGGCGAGGGAAATACCAACGGGCAGATAGGTAGCTTCGTCGTCATAATCTTCCAGGGCGTGCCAGCCGCGACCATGTTCATGACGCACACCGTGTGGGCCATCAGAAAAAACAAGCTCGGGAATGCCCAGCCTGGGAACGCCTCCGGATGTAAAGGATGAACTGGCGTGGATAAGTCCTAATTTTTCATCTAGTGTCATAAGAGCAATTAATGAGTCAATTTGTGCTTCGGACACTTCTCCCGGGCTTGTTGACCCGTTAGCACCATCACGGTCCGATTCGCATGAAACAAATAAAATACTAGCAATTAAAATGGCAAGAGTACATAGGTTTTGCTTCATCATATGGTTGTTATATAGGGTTAAACTTATCTCTCAAAATATTTTACCTCTTAATGTTTAAATTTATTAAACATTTATGAAATAAATAACAGCAAAAGAGTCAAAATTAAAAGAATTCAATTGAGAGACAGCCCACCTGAAGCTTAACCGGTTGATCTCTCCCTAATCAACACCTCTTTCTCTTTCTTAGACAACTGCTTAATTTGATATTCCCTTTTGCAGGCGGCTGAACGGCTCGGATGCGGTTCTATAAATACAACCTCTTCCGGATGATGAGCCTGCAAGTATTTCGCCCCTCTCCCCTCACGGTGCTGATGCCAGCGCCTGATGATGTGATTTGTACTCCCGGTATAGAGATTACCGTTCGTGCAGCGGATGATGTATGTAAACCAGGGTATATTCAATGAGCCATTGGGGTTGATTTGGAACGTTACGAAATTTTACCTGCTGTTTAAAACGGTTTTAATAAATGAGCTGGAAGTTGTACAATACACATTGTTAACTATAATTATTATCTCCAGACCAATAGCGTATTCGTGAATAAAAAGAATAGTAGACCAGAACGGATTAAGAAGCCTTGGCCAACGAAAGACGCTATGGAGCAGGTTTATAAAATGAAGCTTTGGGGGGATAACAAATCCGATTTTTATTCAGGGGAAGGATCTCATCATCCTGAATTAGTAGAACCCTATATAGATGTTTTGACATCATTTTTGACATCTTTTGAGACTCCCCTTGTTGTATGTGATTTGGGCTGTGGAGATTTTAACGTAGGAAAAGAGTTGGTTAAGCATACTCAGAGGTATATTGCGGTAGATATAGTAGCAGATCTCATAGAACGTAATAAGGAAAAGTTTAAAGAGGAAAATTTAGAGTTCCATTGCCTGGATATCGCATCAGATGACTTGCCGAAAGGAGACTGTGCTTTATTAAGACAAGTACTTCAGCATTTATCCAACAGTGAAGTTCAGCGTATCATCAGTAAGCTGACCGATTATAACTATCTTATTTTAACCGAACATCTGCCAGAAGGAGATTTCACACCCAATAAAGAGATTATTTCAGGGCAAGGAACCAGGCTAAAAAAACAGAGCGGTTTAGACCTGTTAGCTCCACCCTTCAGTCTAAAAATAGAAGAAGAGAAACAGTTGCTTTCTATACCCTCAAAGCCCGGTAATGGAGTTCTGGTTACTACGCTTTATAAGCTGTTTTAAACTACACTCAGCTGCTTAATAACTTACACTGCGACAGCTGCCCGGCGATTCATGACAGGGCACCACACCTTCGGGAATTGGCATATAGTAACCCGGCATATGAAGCTGAATCTTTGGATGAAGAAACAATCCATTTTACAATAACCTGAAATTACTATATTCAAAAAGTTCAGCTCGAACCATTGCAACCGGATCACCTTTCCAAAATCACTTACCATGAAAATTATACACCATGCAGTTTTACCTCTGCTGATCTCATGTTTGTTTATTTCATGCAGTCCATCTGAGCATACACCGTTCTACACATATACTCCCGATGAACTGCTAATTTCAGCCCTCGACGAGGTAATGGAAACCCAAATTGAAAATGGACGCATTGCCGGTGGTGTTGTAATGATTTCCAGGGAAGATAAAATGATCGCTGAAAAAGCCTGGGGCTGGAAGAATCGTGAGGACGAGGAGCCAATGGAAAGCCATCACTTGTTTCGAATTGCCTCTATGACCAAGGCTATTACTTCAGCGGCCATTTTACAGCTTTATGAAGATGAAAAACTTTCGCTTTATGATCCGGTCGAAATGTATATCCCGGAATTTGTTGATCCCGTTGTATTGACTGAATTCGATGAAAAAACAGGTGCATATGAAACCGTGTCCGCCTCCAGAAGCGTTACGATTCACGATCTGCTTACTCACACTTCCGGAGTTCCGTATGGGTTTACGAATCGCACCTATGGCCGCATCTTCGGAGACGCGGGCGTACCGGAGCTTGGTTCAGAAGAGGAGCTGACCATTGAAGAAACCATGGCGACTTTGGGAGACCTTCCGCTGGCGCATGATCCGGGTGAGCGATATACCTATGGATTGAATACCGATGTACTGGGCCGGGTTGTTGAAGTGGCTTCCGGTATGTCTCTGGCGGACTATTTTTCGGCGCACATTTTTGAGCCGCTGAATCTGAATGATATAGGATTTTATCTTCCCGGACGAGAAAGTGATCTTACCCGCCTCTACTCCATTCAGGACAGTGTTCTGGTCATGTATCCGGAGGAGGATTTTGGATCCATCCCCCCTAACTTCCCGGTCAGCGGAGCTATGACCTACTATTCAGGAGGTGCCGGATTAACCTCTTCCACAGCCGATTATCACACGTTTCTTTCTGCGTTACATCATGGCGGGGCATTCAATGGTAACCGGATACTTGAGGAGTCCACCGTTTCGAAGATGGCCGAAAACCAGATTGGTGAGCTGAGCCTGAATGGGAATAAATTCGGTTATGGTTTGATGATTACAACCGAAGAGGCCCGCGAGGAGGGAAAACGATCGGCAGGAAGCCTGAGCTGGGGCGGAATTTATCAGAGCACCTATTGGATTGATTCGGAACACGATATGATCGTTGTGCTGATGACTCAGGTTCTGCCGTCTTTGGGTCAGGCTGAATTTTATGATCGCTTTGAAAGAGCAATTTACGCCGCCATTGGAGAATAGCCGCAAGAAAGAAGAGACGGCACGAGCCATCCTGTGTGCAAACGTAATGGGGTAAATTGGTTTTTCATCCCTAAAGTTGATGGCGCGGAATCACACAGAGTAAACATTTCACGGTTCAGCACCTTTTTTAGTTTATCCCATCTCAAGCATTTTAATTAAAAAGCAATCCCAGCAAGGGTTTGACTCTTTGAGTATAAGCCAGTTTTGGTAGTCAAACTCTACTACAATTGATGGTTCCAACGCTTCGATGGCGTAGAAGGATGATGCCTGCTGGATCATCGCCGAATAGGAACTGAGAAAGCTCTGTTCCGGGATATTCGCAAACCTTTTGTTTTGAACTCTTTGATCATGATTTCATTCTAAAATGAAGTTCAACCCATGGAAGCAGGGTATAAAATCAAACCAAAATCATGCTGATTTGTGATTAGAAGTTATGCCCGTTATACTACCGCATTTCATACACCATATATCCCCAGCCTGCTACAGAAAACTCATCCCCTTCCTGCAGCAGAATTGTATCCTCAGAGAAAAGATCCTGCCACTCCTCATCCTCCACATTTCCTGTAAGTGAAAAAGTAACTTCCAGGCCGGATAAATTCAATGCCACAAATACTTTCTCCCCGTTGTTCTCTCTCACAAATGCAAAAATGTCATCATCATGTGTGGTTGATACCCGCTCGGGAACTCCGCCAAATTCTCCATTCCAAAGAGCACTGTTTTCGCGTTTCAGATGCAGAAGTGTGGTGTATAGCTCTTCATTGGGATGTTCCTGCCATTCAATCAAATCCTTTTCAAAAAATTGTAGCCGATGGTCAAGCCCTGCTTCTTGTCCGCTGTAGATAAGAGGCATTCCATAAAATGTACCGGTCAGCACTTTAAAGAGTTCTGCGGCATCTCCAAAAAGCTCGGATGAAGTACCGTACCAGGAATTTTCGTCATGGTTTTGGGTAAAATAGAGCCGGTAATTTTCCGGAGGATAATCACTGATCTGGTCTTGTGTATAGCTGTAGAGATCATTCGCATTGGCATCGCTATCAGCAATATCGATGAGCACACCGTGACCGAACCCATAGAGTCCCCATCCGTGCGACATGTCGTAACCAAGGTCGTACCATTTTGGCCCGTCATCCTCTGCAAGAATAAATATGTCAGGTTTTATGGCCCGAATTTCGTTGTTCAGTTGTTCCTGAAAGTCATCATCCACAAAACTGACTGCATCAACCCGGAACCCGTCAATTCCATACTCTTCAATCCAGAATCGCTTGGCTTCCACCATGTAATCCAGAAGTTCTGAGTTGGAGTGATCGAGCTGAATCACATCCGACCAGTTGGTACCGGGTGGGTTGGTGAAATTGCCATTGTTATCTGTTACATAAAATTCAGGGTGTTCTTCAGTAAGGTAGTTGTCCCAGGATGTGTGATTGGGCACCCAATCGAGTAAAACATACATTCCCCGGGATTGGGCTTCATCAACCAGGTTTGCAAAATCTTCGAGTGTTCCAAATTCCGGATTCACATCTTTGTAATCTTTTACCGAATAGTAGCTACCCAGAGTGCCCAGGCGGTTTACCTCTCCTATTGGATGAATGGGCATTAGCCACAATATCCCAACCCCCATCTCTTCAAGCCTGTCCAGATGTTCAGCGAATGCAGAGAACGTTCCTTCCTCGGTGTACTGCCTGATATTCACTTCGTACATGGCGAGGTTATAGCTCCATTCGGTGTGGCCTCCCCTTTCAACAATTACAGTCTCATCATTCTCGCCATTATCACCCGGGGCGGTTACACTCTCTTCTCCACATGCGGGTAGTGTGCAAAGAATGAACAAAGAGATGAAAAGCAAAAAATTACGGGTTGTAAACATGGGATTTGGCCAAACTTGGGGTTTTATTTAAGTAAACCTAAACTCAGACAATAATCAATCATTTGCTATTGATTCTACAGTATTTAACAATTCAAATTTTTCGATTCGCTGGGATTCTAGAGATCCAATCACAAAACCTAACTGTTGGTTATTGGGGGACACAATGCTACTCACGCCCCAGCGAATCCACCACAGCTTCAAAAAGTGACCAGTCGAAATCGAATTTTCCGCTTTGGGTGGGATGCGGCCAGGCGCTCCAGACAACGATAGCTACATTTTCTGCAGGGTTCAGATAGATTGTCTGCCCGAATATGCCGTCTGCGCTGAAGGCTCCGTCGCGCCTGCCCGACTCTGTTTCGGCTGTCCACCAGAGATACCCGTAATCTATTTCAGTTCCGTCAGGTAACTCTTTGGGAGATCCCGCCTCCTGCACCCAGTTTTCGGGCAGGATCGCTTCACCGTTGACCACTCCATTGTTCAGAACAAACTGCCCGAAACGCCCGTAATCGCGAAGGGTTGCGGTAAACCCGCTCCCGCCGATTTCCACTCCGGCCGGAGAGTCGAGCCACCAGTACGCATCGGCCTCGGCCCCCATCGGCTGCCAGATCCGCTCTGAAAGATATTCGGAAAGCGTCCTGCCGGTTGCGTGATACAGCACTTCGGCAGCAATTTGAGTCTCTCCGGTATTATAGCGGTATACCGTTCCGATCAGGGTCGAAACGATCGATTTGGCAATCGACATCGACATCCAGCGCGTCTGCCCGGTATTGCCGAACCGGTAGAGTTCATGAATAATCTTCCCGTCTTTCAGAATCAGCATCGCTGCCACACGGTTTTGTTCGATGTAGTGATCCATAGAATAGACCGAATCCTGAAATGTGAAATGTACAACAGGCAGCACCCTGTCGGAGGCAGGCAGTGCCGAAGGAGTTTCTGAGCGGGGGACCTTTCGGGATGGAAAAATCCGGTCGATATTACGAAAAGTGTTGACGGCAAGATCGTTTGTCAGAGCTCCATCATAGATCTGATGAGCAGATCCGATCGGTTCATCGGCATGAGGATAGGATTTTTCTTCAACCGGTTTGCAGGAGACGAGCGCAAAAATCAGTGCCAGCAACAGTGCCGGGGGAATCTTCCATTTCGGGC